>NZ_CP017253.2:0-182500 GCF_001735765.2 Clostridium taeniosporum | reverse complement strand
ATTTACTTCTGAGATATTTATTTTTATTCCTTTACTCTTTTCTAATTCTATAAACACATCTTTTATTTTGTTTTTAGTCGCACCTAATAATATTAATTCTTTTATATATGGATATCCATCATTAGCTAATGGTGTAAATTCCAAATGCTTATCATATCCCCCTGCGATTAATATTACTTTTTTATTAAATGCTTTAAGACCTGCTAATGTTCTAGTTGGATTGGAAGCTATTGAGTCATTATAATATTTAACTCCATTTAGTTCTCTAATAAACTCGCATCTATGCTCAACTCCACTAAAACTTTCTGCAACTTTTTTCATATTTTCTATAGATACATCTTCCTTGGTAGCTATAAATGCAGCCAAATAATTTTCTACATTATGCATCCCTTTTATAACTATATCTTCTTTCTTGCAAACTTCTTTATCCTCTAAGTATAAAATACCATCTTTATAATAAGAACCATCTTTTAATTCTCTCTTAGAGCTAAATTCTTTAACATTTCCCTTAGCTTCTGATTCAAATCCATAAGTAATATCATTTTCACGATTTATTACTAGCAAACCAGTTGGTTCTTGATATAAAAATATATTTTTCTTAGCATCAATGTATTCTTGCATATCTTTATGCATATCTAAATGATTTGGAGCCAAATTAGTACATATAGCTATATCTATAGGTAAATTCATAGTCATCAATTGAAAACTAGACAATTCTAATACAACTCTATCATCTTCTTTTATTTCCTCAATTTGATCAAATAAAGGAGTTCCTATATTTCCTCCAACCCAAGTCTTATACCCTTGCTGCTCTAATATTTTAGATATTATAGTAGTAGTTGTTGTTTTACCATCACTTCCTGTTATTCCATATACTTTAGCTTTACAATATCTTACGAACTCTTCCATTTCAGAAGTTATATATGCACCTTCTTTTTTTACTTTAATTAAAGCATCACTATCTATTCTCATAGAAGGTGTTTTAAATACAACTTCAAAACCAGTAAGATTATCTAAATAATTTTCGCCTAATTCCAGTTTTACACCCTTATTCTTAAATTCAGTAGAAACTTCTTCTAGCTCTTCTTCAGTTTTTTTATCAAAAGCTGTTACTTCTGCACCTAATTTAACTAAAAAATTGATAAGAGGAATATTACTAACTCCAATTCCAACAACACCAACTTTTTTCTTATATATAAATTCCTTAAACTTTTTAAAATCCTCTTTCATGATTTGCCTCCAAATAAATATGGTAATAACTCATACTATTATATATTAATAAAATTCCCCATATGTTATAATTTATAACATTATTTTTTCCACATTTTATTACATGTGTAAAAAGTCATTTTAAATTAGATATTATTCTAATTTAAAATGACTATATTAATATTAGTTTATGAAGGAATTAAAATTCTAAACTTTTTCCTATATAAGATTCTAATTCAGATATCTTAATTCTTTCTTGTTCCATAGTATCTCTATCTCTTACAGTAACACATCCATCTTCTAATGTATCAAAATCTATTGTTATACAGTAAGGAGTTCCTATTTCATCTTGTCTTCTATATCTCTTTCCTATACTTCCTGTTTCATCAAAATCAATATTAAATTTCTTACTTAATTCAGAATAAACATCTAGAGCATTTTCTGAAAGCTTTTTAGAAAGAGGTAATATAGCTGCCTTAAATGGAGCTAGTGCTGGATGAAAATGCAATACAGTCCTAGAATCTCCTCCTTCTAATTCTTCTTCATCATAGGCTTCTACTAAGAATGCTAATGTAACTCTATCAGCTCCTAATGATGGTTCTATAACATAAGGTATATATTTTTCATTAGTAGTTTGATCTAAATAATTTAAATCTTGACCTGAATGCTCTTGGTGCTTAGTCAAATCATAATCTGTTCTATCAGCTATACCCCAAAGTTCACCCCAACCAAATGGGAATAAATATTCTATATCAGAAGTTGCGTTAGAATAGAATGATAATTCTTCTTCCCCATGATCTCTCATTCTTAAGTTTTCAGATTTTACATTTAAGTTAAGTAGGAAATTCCAACAATATTCCTTCCAATACTTATGCCATTCTAAATCAGTTCCTGGTTTACAGAAAAATTCTAATTCCATTTGTTCAAATTCTCTTGTTCTAAATGTAAAGTTTCCTGGAGTAATTTCATTTCTAAATGATTTACCTATTTGAGCTATTCCAAAAGGTACTTTCTTTCTAGAGCTTCTTTGAACAGCTTTAAAGTTTACAAATATACCTTGTGCTGTTTCGGGTCTTAAATAAATTTCTGATTTAGCATCTTCAGTAACACCTTGGAATGTTTTAAACATAAGATTAAACTTTCTTATATCTGTATAGTTCATCTTTCCACACTTAGGACACACTATATTATTTTTTTCAATATATTCCTTTAATTCTTCGTTAGTCCATCCATCAGCTGATGCTACTTCTGCACCATTTTCAGTCATATGATCTTCAACTATTTTATCAGCTCTAAATCTAGCTTTGCATTCTTTACAATCCATTAACGGATCAGAAAATCCACCTATGTGACCAGATGCTGCCCAAACTTCACTGTTCATTAAAATAGCTGAATCAAGTCCTACATTATAATGACTTTCTTGTACGAATTTCTTCCACCAAGCTTTTTTAACATTATTCTTAAATTCTACTCCTAAAGGACCGTAATCCCATGAGTTAGCTAATCCACCATATATATCTGAGCCTGGGAATACAAAACCTCTATTTTTACAAAGAGCTACAATCTTATCCATTGTTTTTTCTACTGCCATTCTTTCTTACCTCCAATTTATTTTCATAAAATAAAAAAAGCTTTATAACCATAAAGGGACGAAATATTAATTCCGCGGTTCCACCCTTCTTGGCTTAAGCCCAACTTTCTTTTTTCTAATTACACTCAAAAGTTCCATTCATTTTAATATCATAATGATTTTCAGCATCCATCATCTCTCTTAAAAAACATTAAAATTACTAATCTTTTTCACAGTGTATATTCAATTTATATATTAATTTTATCAAAAGACTTTTAGATGTCAAGTAAAAAAGAGTCTTATAAAAATAGACAACATCTACTTTTATAAAACTCTTATTAGAACATAACTTTTGCTGTGCATTATAAGTATTAATTAATTTTAAATAAAAAAAATGGCTCCGCGAAGAGGACTCGAACCTCCAACCTATCGGTTAACAGCCGAGTGCTCCACCATTGAGCTATCGCGGAACGTCATTACTTTTATTATTATAACAGATTTTCATAATATTGCAACCCTTTTTAATATTTTTTTATTTTTTTATTACTATTTAGTATTTCTCTATTATTAATATTTATAAAAGTTCTATTTTTATAATATAAATTTCTTTAATTTACTCTTAATAAAATTTTATTCCTTACCTAATATCTCTTTTATATTTTTTTATACGTAAAAAGAGTTTTATAAAAACAGACATCATCTACTTTTATAAAACTCTTGTAAATTAATTATTATTAGTATATTACTTTTACTATACTTTATAAGTATTAATTAATTTTAGATAAAAAAATGGCTCCGCGAAGAGGACTCGAACCTCCAACCTATCGGTTAACAGCCGAGTGCTCCACCATTGAGCTATCGCGGAACGTCATTACTTTTATTATTATAGCATGTTTTTATAATATTGCAACCCTTTTTAATATTTTTTTATTTTTTTATTACTATTTAGTATTCCTCCATAATTAATACTTATAAAAATTCTATTTTTGTAATATAAATTTCTTTAATTTACTCTTAATAAAATTTTATTCCTTACCTAATATCTCTTTTATATTTTTATATGCAAAAAGAGCTTTATAAAAACAGACATCATCTACTTTTATAAAACTCCTGTAAATTAATTCTTATTAGCATATTACTTTCACCATACTCTATAAGTATTAATTAATTTTAAATAAAAAAATGGCTCCGCGAAGAGGACTCGAACCTCCAACCTATCGGTTAACAGCCGAGTGCTCCACCATTGAGCTATCGCGGAACGTCATTACTTTTATTATTATAACATGTTTTTATAATATTACAACCCTTTTTTATAATTTTTATAAATAATTTATTTACAATAATGTTTATATATAACATGTCCTATTAATTACAAATTAGAACAAAGTGGCTATACTATGTTTTTTAATTAAGAGTTGATATTTTATAACATAATTTTCCCCTATATTTCTTAACTTCCCACTATCAATTCTCAATTAATATTTGATATAACTTAGATTTTATCAATCTTTCAAACTTTAAAAATTCTATACTTTCCTCTAGACATTAAAAAGGACTGTGAATAATGAATTTAATCATTATTACAGCAGTCCATGTTAAACTTAAATAACTTAATATTATTTTTGAGGTTTCATTGTTGGGAATAATATAACATCTCTTATAGATGATGAATCTGTTAAGAACATTATAAGTCTATCTACACCTATTCCTAATCCACCTGTTGGAGGCATACCTGTCTCTAATGCACTCATGAATTGCTCATCTAACATATAAGCTTCGTCATCACCAAGTTCTCTTTCCTTAGCTTGTTGTTCAAATCTTTGTCTTTGAACTATAGGATCATTTAATTCAGAATATGCATTACATAATTCTCTACCAAATACAAATCCTTCAAATCTTTCAGTAAATTCTTCATTTCCTCTCTTTTTCTTAGTAAGAGGTGATACTTCTACTGGATAATCTATAACAAAAGTAGGTTGTATCATATGTTGTTCACCAAATTCTTCATATAAAACATTTAATACTTCACCTTTTGTAACTGTATTTAATGGTTTAGCAAATTCTAAATGTTTTTCTTTAGCTATTGCTTGTGCTTCTTCATGAGTTTTAACTTCATTAAAATCTACTCCTGCATGTTCTTTTACAACGTCAACCATAGTTACTCTTCTCCATGGTGGAGTAAAGTCTATTTCTGTTCCTTCATACATAACTTTAGTTGTTCCATTTACTTTTTCACAAACATATGCAACCATATTTTCAGTAATTTCCATCATGTCATTATAATCTGAATAAGCTTCGTATAATTCAATAGCAGTAAATTCTGGATTATGTCTAACTGACATTCCTTCATTTCTAAAGTTTCTTCCTATTTCATAAACTTTTTCAAAACCAGCCACAACTAATCTCTTTAAATATAATTCAGTAGCTATTCTTAAGTACATATCTATATCTAAAGTATTATGATGAGTTATAAATGGTTTAGCAGCTGCTCCACCTGCAATTGGTGCAAGTATAGGAGTTTCAACTTCTAAGAATCCTCTATTATCTAAGAATTCTCTAATTCCTGAAATAATCTTACTTCTCTTCATGAAAGTTTCTTTTACTTCTGGATTAGTTATTATATCTACTTCTCTTTGTCTATATCTTAAATCTGGATCTTTTAATCCATGCCATTTTTCCGGTAATGGTTTTAAAGATTTACATATTAATTCAAAGCTAGATACTTTAACAGATACTTCTCCAGTTCTTGTTTTGAACACTTCTCCTGTTGCTACAACCCAATCTCCAAGATCATAAGTTTTGTAAGATTTTAAATTCTCTTCTCCCACAAGATCAATTTTTATGAATAATTGAATTTTTCCATCTCTATCATGTATATCTGAGAAAACAACTTTTCCTTGTCCTCTCTTTGACATTATTCTTCCTGCAACTGTTACATTTTTTCCTTCTAATTCTTCGTAATTAGATTTAACTTCTTCTGATGTATGAGTTCTTTCTACTTTATAAACATCAAAAGGATCCTTACCAGCTTCTTGTAATTCTGCTAATTTAGTTCTTCTTAATGCTTCTTGTTCATTATACTGAGATTCTAATTCACTCATATTCATTTCCTCAGTTGACATATTATCCCTCCGTTAATCGCTTCTTAATTTATTTGGTTCCCCTTTTAGCCTCTTTTTATATCTAAAATTTCGAACTTACTTACTCCATCTGGAATTATAACCTCTACTATATCACCAATTTTCTTTCCTACCAAAGCATTTCCAACTGGTGATTCATTTGATATTTTAAAATTCATAGGATCTGCTTCTGCTGAACCTACAATTGAATATTCAACTTCTTCATCAAAATCATAATCTTTAACTTTAACTTTTGATCCAACTGAAACTATATCTTTTGGAATTTCTGATTCATCAACTACAACTGCATTCTTAAGCTTATTTTCTAATTGTAATATTTTTCCTTCTGTAAATGCTTGGTCGTTTTTAGCTTCATCATATTCTGAATTTTCGCTTAAATCCCCATAACCCAAAGCAACTTTTATCTTTTCAGTTATTTCTTTTCTTTTTACAGTTTTTAAATATTCCAATTCACTTTCTAATTTCTTAACACCTTCGTAAGTCATTACGTATTGTTTTGGTTCACTCATATTTTACTCCCCTTCAATCACCTTAAATTTTTTTATATTTAAGTGCCTATTTTAGGCATTATACTCAAAATCATTAACTAATTATAAATCAGGGTATCATATATGTCAACAAACCTACTGTTTACCTAATATGATTTCCTCAGCATTATACAGTATTGATTCTAGCATAATGTCATTACTTTTTAATATTTCAGGAATACTCCTATTGTTATGTTTTCTAATTATAGAAGCTATTAATTGAGGTGGCATTTCTTTTAATGATATATTCCATGGTACTTTATATAAAACATTGTTTACATGTATACCATTATTGTTAATATTTTCAAAACTTTTTATATGCCATATTTTATTACAACTATATTCTTTATTTTTGGATGTAACAACAAAGTCTATATTCGTTAAAACACTTTCTTGCAATATTACTTCTATAGACAATCCATATTTACTCATAATAGTTTCTCTAATTTTTTCTATTTTATTAATACTATTATTTAATAATATTACGTTTCTTGCTTCTTTAGCTAACTCTTCTAATATGCTTAATAATATTTTTTCATTATCAATATCTAAAAGTATATTTGAATTTTTAATAGATTTATTCAAATTCATTAAAATAAATCTTATGCTCTGTACTATGCTATATGAAATAAACTTTCTTTGTAATTTACTTGTATAATTATAGCTATATAAATCTTTTCCATTTAAACTTAGTTCATTATACTTTCCATTAAACCTATTCAATATTCTTGATAAATTCTTTTCATAAGCCATATCATTTAAGTTAGCAGGAATTTCTACTCTTTTTATAAGAATACCCAATTCCTGTATTTTTACATCTTTTAATTTTTTGTTTTAAATATATCAATTATCTTAGTAAATAAATTGTGTTTATTATATGTACATTTTTTACTCAAATATACATATAAAATAGTATACATAAATAAATTGCTCCATTAACATTGATATTTATACTATATCTATTCTCATAACTTTACAATAATTCTTATTTATAAAGTATTTTTATATCCTTCTAAGATTTTTATAACTTCATCACTATCATTAAGAGTATTTATTTTGTTTTTAATCTCTGTTGATCTTGGAAGTCCTTTTATATACCAAGAAGCATGTTTTCTCATTTCTCTTATTGCTTTATATTCACCATCATTTTGAATAGCTAATTTATAGTGCTTTATACACATAGCAATCTTATCTTCATAAGAAACTTGTTCAATAACTTTTCCATCTAACGCATCTTTGATTTGCTTAAATATCCATGGATTTCCCATGCTACCTCTTGCCACAAGTATTCCATCACAATTAGTTAATTCTTTCATCTTTATTGCATCTTCTGCTGAAAAAACATCACCATTTCCTAATACAGGAATAGAAACTGCTTCTTTAACTTGTTTTATTATCTCCCAATCTGAGTGTCCTTCATACATTTGTTTTCTAGTTCTTCCATGAATAGCCACAGCATCAGCTCCTGCTTCTTCTAATACTTTTGCAAATTCTATAGCATTTATATGTTCATCATCATATCCTTTTCTAAACTTTACCGTAACTGGTTTTTTAGAAACTTTTTTAATTTCTTTTACAATATCATATGCTAAATCTGGTTCTAGCATAAGTGCTGATCCTTCTTTATTTTTAACTATTTTAGGAGCCGGACATCCCATATTTATGTCTATAATACAAACATCTTCTCTAGGATTTAAATATTTATCACATATTTCTGCCATTATCTCAGGTTCACGTCCAAATATTTGAACTGCTACTGGAGATTCTTGTTGAGATACCCTAAGTAATGTTTGTGTATTTTCACTTCCATAATACAATGCCTTAGCACTAACCATTTCAGTATATACTAATCCACATCCCATTTCCTTGCAAAGACCTCTAAATGATAAATCTGTAACACCTGCCATAGGTGCTAAAAATACATTATTATCAAAACTTAGATTTCCTATATTCATTTGTTTTTACTCCCTATTCTTTTGATATAATATCTTTAACCCTTCTAATGTTAAATCTGAATCCACCTTATCTATTGAATCTGTTTCGTTGGCTATTAAATTAGCCAATCCTCCTGTTGCTATAACAAAAGGTTCTCTTCCACCATTCATTTCTTGTTTCATTTTCTTTATTATATATTCAACTTGACCTATATAACCAAATATTATTCCAGATTGTATACTTGAAACTGTATTTTTGCAAATTACTTTTCTAGATACTTCTAATTCTACTCTTGGTAATTTAGCTGCTCTTTGAAATAATGCATCTGCAGATATTCTAAGTCCTGGACATATACAACCTCCTAAATAATCTCCACTTTCAGTTACAGCACAAAAAGTTGTTGCTGTACCAAAATCTATTATAATTACTGGTCTTTTATAAATTTCAAAAGCAGCAACTGCATTAACTATTCTGTCTGCACCTACCTCTTTAGGATTATCATATTTAATATTTATGCCTGTTTTTATTCCTGGTCCAACTATTATAGGTTCCTGACCAAAACATCTTCTTAACATATTTTCTAAAGAATGCATTATATTGGGAACTACCGAGGAAACAATAACTCCTTTAACTTCTTTTGGATTAAGATTACTCAAATTAAATAATTCCATTATTTGTATACTATACTCATCAGATGTTTTGTTTCCTTCAGTTGAAATACGCCAGCTTGCTATGTATTTTTTATCTTTATATACACCTAACACTATGTTAGTATTGCCTGCATCTACAAGTAGAATCATTAAAAGCACCACCTTATTAATATTAAAATTAAAAGCAGCCCTAAAGCTGCCTTAATTTAGTAATTTACTTTAAAATAACAATTTAATTTTAACAATTCACATTAATTTGTCAAGAGTTTCAAATAAATTAAAATAATCCTACTATTTCTCCATCTTCAAGTACATCCATCTTATTTGCTGCTGGAACTTTTGGTAATCCTGGCATAGTCATTATATTGCCTGTTTGAACAACTATAAAGCCTGCTCCATTAGATACTCTAACTTCTTGAACATTAATATTAAATCCTTGTGGTCTAGCTAATAAATTAGGGTTATCTGATAATGAGTATTGAGTCTTAGCCATACATATAGGTAATTTATCTAAATTAAATTTAATTAATTCACCAATTTGCTTTTTAGCTGCATTACTATATATAACACCATCAGCACCATATATTTCTTTTGCTATAGTTAAAATTTTCTCTTCTATTGTTTTATCAACAGAATAAAGAGTTTTAAAATTAGCTTCATCTTTTTCTATAACTTCTAATACAGCTTTACCTAATTCAATTCCTCCTTCTCCTCCTTTTGCCCAGACATCAGAAAGAGCTACTTTTACACCTAACTTTTCACAGAATTCTTTTATGAATTTAACTTCTTCATCACTATCACTAACAAATTTATTTATAGCTACAACAGGTTCTACATTAAATTTTTTAATATTTTCTATTTGCTTTTCTAAATTTGCTATTCCTACCTTTAAAGCTTCAACATTAGGAACATTCAAATCCGCTTTAGCTACTCCACCATGATGTTTTAATGCTCTAATTGTGGCAACAACTACTACACAACAAGGTTTTAAATTTCCATATCTACATTTTATATCAAAAAACTTTTCAGCTCCTAAATCTGCTCCAAATCCCGCTTCAGTAACTGCTATATCTCCTAGTTTAAGTGATAGTTTAGTAGCCATTATAGAATTACATCCATGTGCTATATTAGCAAAAGGTCCTCCATGTATTAACGCTGGAGTATTTTCTAAAGTTTGAACTAAATTAGGTTTAATAGCATCTTTCATTAATAATGCCATTGCACCTTGAATTTCTAATTGCTTTGCATATACAGGATTTCCATCTAAATCATATGCTATTAATATATCACCCATTCTATTTTTTAAATCAGTTAAATCACTAGCTAAGCAAAGTATAGCCATTATTTCAGAAGCTACAGTAATAGTAAAACCATCTTCTCTTACAAAACCATTGATTTTTCCACCCATTCCAACAACAATCTTTCTTAGGGCTCTATCATTCATATCAATAACTCTTTTAAATATTATTCTTCTTGAATCTATTCTTAAACTATTACCTTGATGTATGTGATTATCTATTGCTGCTGATAATAAATTATTAGCAGATGTAATAGCATGCATATCTCCTGTAAAATGAAGATTTATATCTTCCATAGGAACCACTTGTGCATATCCACCACCTGCAGCTCCTCCTTTTATTCCAAATACAGGTCCTAATGATGGTTCTCTCAATGCTATAACTGCCTTTTTGCCCATCCTATTCAGAGCGTCTCCTAAACCTACTGTAACTGTTGACTTTCCTTCTCCTGCTGGAGTTGGATTTATAGCTGTTACTAAAACTAATTTTCCATCTTTATTATTTTTAACCTTATTATATACATCTAAAGAAATCTTACATTTATGTTTACCATAGTATTCAATATCATCTTCTTTTAAACCTAACTTTTCTGCAACATTTTTAATATGTAACATCTCTGCTTCTTGTGCAATTTCTATATCAGTTTTCATAAAAAAACCCCCAATACTTTCATTATATTATTTTTCACTTACTACTAACTTTATTATACCATTTCATTATAAAAGCAAAAAGATTTATTTCGAATAATTAATGTTTTAATAATTTTAACATTCGTATTTATTAGAATTTTTATAAAATAATAATTTTATATTGTTTGTATTTATAATAAAAAGAGATTTTTAAAAGAACTTCTTTTAAAAATCTCTTTAACTTTAGTTATTTTCAAAAATTTCTTCAAATTCTTTACCATCAATCTTCTCTTTTTCAAGTAAAGTTCCAGCTACTGCATGTAACTTATTTAAATTTTCTTTTAATAACTTTTCAGTTTTAGAATAAGCTTCATCTATAAAAGCTTTTATTTCGTAGTCTATTTTAGCACCGATATCTTCACTAAAGTTTCTACCTTTTCCTAGATTTCTTCCTAAGAAAACTTCACTATCATCAGATCCATATGATATAGTACCAATTTTATCACTCATACCATATTCCATAACCATACTTCTTGCAATAGCACTTGCTCTATCTATATCACTTTTAGCGCCAGTACTTATATCTCCCATTATTAGCTGTTCTGCAACTCTTCCGCCAAGTAAACCTATCATATCATTTTTAAGTTTAGATTTTGATGTATAAGCTCTATCTTCATTAGGAAGCTGCATTGTATAGCCCCCAGCTCTTCCTCTTGGAATTATACTTATTTCATGTACTTTATCTGAATTAGGAAGTAACTTCATAACAACAGCATGCCCTGCTTCATGATAAGCTGTTAATTTTTTATCATGTTCTGTTATAACTTTACTCTTCTTTTCAGGCCCCGCTATAACTCTTGTTATAGCTTCTTCCATATCTTGCATTGATATTCTCTTCTCATTTCTTCTTACAGCAAGAAGTGCTGCTTCATTAGCTAGATTTTCTAGATCTGCACCAGAAAAGCCTGGGGTTCTCTTTGCTAATACATCTAGCTTAACACTCTCATCAAGTGGTTTCTTTCTTGTATGAACTTTAAGAATTTCTTCTCTTCCTTTTACATCCGGTATTCCAACAAGAACTTGCCTGTCAAATCTACCAGGTCTTAATAAAGCTGGATCTAAAATATCGGGTCTATTAGTAGCAGCTATCATTATTATTCCTTCATTGGCTCCAAATCCATCCATCTCAACTAAAAGTTGATTTAGAGTTTGTTCTCTTTCATCATGGCCACCACCTAATCCAGCTCCTCTTTGTCTTCCTACAGCATCAATTTCATCTATAAATATTAAACAAGGAGCATTTTTCTTTGCATCCTCAAATAAACTTCTAACTCTTGATGCACCAACACCAACAAACATTTCAACAAAATCAGATCCTGATATACTAAAGAAAGGTACTCCAGCTTCACCAGATATAGCTTTAGCTAATAAAGTTTTTCCTGTTCCAGGAGGTCCAACTAACAATACTCCTTTAGGAATTCTTGCACCTATCTCAATGTATTTTGATGGTGTCTTTAAAAAGTCAACAATTTCTTCTAATTCTGCTTTTTCTTCATCTGCTCCTGCAACATCTTTAAAAGTTACCTTTTGTGAATCGGGCATTGCCATTTTGGCTTTACTTTTACCAAAATTCATTACACCTCTTCCACCGCCACCACCTTGAGACTGTTGAGTAAATACAAATAAAAATACTAGAAAAATAACTACTAGCAGAACACTTGGTATTAATGTTGTAAGCCACATTCCGCTATTAGATGGCTGTTCAAAATTTATTCTTACATCAGATTTTGGATTTTCTTTGATTAAAGAAGTTATCAAATCATCTGGAACTACGGTAACAAAACTCTTATCATCTTTAGTTTTTCCTTCAACTGTCATTTTGTCTTGTTTTATAGTAATACTTTCAATTTGATCTTGATTCCATTTTTGCTGAAATGAACTATATATTATACTATCTGAGCCTTTTCCTGTTTCCCACATAGCAACTGATGCTAAAATAAGCATAATTGAAACTACTGTCCACAAAGCTGCACTTGAATATTTTTTCATTCAAGGCCCCCCTTTCTTATACATGATTTTAATTTTACCATAGCACTATTTCAATTACAATAAATTGTAAATTCTATTTTTCATATATTTCTGATTTTAATGTACCGATAAATGGTAGATTTCTATATTTCTCTGCATAATCAATTCCATAACCAACTATAAACGAATCAGGAACTTCAAACCCTATGTATTTTACGTCAACTTCAACTTTTCTTCTTGCAGACTTGTTTAATAAAGACACTATTTCTATAGTATTAGCTTTTCTAGCTTTTAAATACTTTAATAAATAACTAAGAGTAACTCCACTATCAACAATATCTTCTACTAATAAAATATCCTTACCTTCAACCCCATGATCTAAATCCTTTAAAATTCTTACTACCCCTGATGTTTCTGTAGAATTTCCATAACTTGATACAGCCATAAAATCTATTTCGCATGGTATAGATATGTTTTTAATTAATTCTGCTGCAAATATTACAGATCCTTTAAGTATCCCTACTACAACTAATTCTTTTCCTTTGTAATCTTCACTTATTTTTGATGCCATTTCTTTTATTTTTTGTTTTAAAACTTCCTCATCAAATAATATCTCTTGTATATCTTCTCTCATAATTCTTATTCCTTTCTTTTAGCTACTATTTTTAATATATTTTTGCTATTATTAGTGACTTTAAAGCTATCTGATATTTTTAAACCTACAATCCACGCTATTTCATCATCAAAACAAATCAATGGTATTAAATCTCTACTCTCTTTAGGAATTTTCATATTTATAAATATGTCTTTCAATTTCTTTTGACCTCTCATTCCTAGTGGTATTATTTTATCACCATTTTTTCTTGTTCTAAATAAAACATTCTCTCTTATCTTGTCTAAATCAAAATATTTTACTAAATTACTTTCTTTTAAATTTAGTGATTTATTAGATTGATTATTTAAAATACTCATTATAAATTCATAATTACTAAAATTTATCTTCTCTTTTCCTATTTCTTTCTTATTAATAGCAATCTCTCTTTTATCATATATGATATTTTCTTTTGATCTACTGCTTATTTTTATATCTCCATATATATTCTCTACAGATATATTCTTTGGAAGATCTATAATTTTTCCTGTTTCTTTCTTAGATAATTCTAAAATATCATATATATGTTTCATTTCAAAATCATAATGAGATTGAGAATAATCAGTAAGAGCGTTTCTTATAACTCGTGTCACTATAGCCTCATCTTCTTTAAATAATTTTTTATCTAATATGAAGATTTTACTATCATTATCTTTTTTACAATATTCATTATAAACTTTAATAGAAAATCTCTCAATAAAAGCATTATCTTTTTGTATTAATAACGACATTCTATTTAAGGTTTTAACTATATCTTTATTAAAATTGTCTTGAATATATGGAATTATATCTAATCTTATTTTATTTCTATTATAAATTTTTTCAAAATTAGTCTTATCTATTCTAGGATTTAAATCTTTTTCTTCTATATATTTCTCAACTTCTCTTCTACTTAAACATAATATAGGTCTAATAATTTTATTATCTCTAGAAACTTTTATTCCACTTAATCCTTCAAGCCCAGTTCCTCTCATCAATCTAAAAATTATAGTTTCGGCTTGATCATTAGCATTATGTGCAGTTGCTATTTTATTAAAGCCCTCTTTTTTAAGTATTTCATCAAAAAAATCATATCTAACATTTCTTCCTGCTAATTCTGAAGATAATTTATTCTCTTTTGAATACTTATTTATATCAACTCTTTTTACATAGCAAGGAATATTTTTTTCTTTGCATATATTAATTACAAATTCTTCATCTTTAAACGCATCTTCACCTCTTAAAAGATGATTCAAGTGAGCTGCTCCAATTTCTATATTAAGTTCATTTTTTAATTCTTGTAATATATTTAATAAACATAAAGAATCAGGTCCTCCTGAAAAAGCCACTAATATTTTATCACCTGATTTTATAAGATTATTATCAATAATATAAGATAATACTTTTTTATTCAAAATTAACACTTCCTATTTTTTATACGACTTTCTATTATAATACCTTATATTCATTTTAAATGTAAATATTTATAGTAGTAAAAGAACACTATAATTAATAAAAACTGCTGTATTTTTAATATACAGCAGTTTTTATAACTAAACAGCATATACTTTAGAAACTAATACAGTCATATCGTCTTTAAGTAAATTATTACTTAGGGTTATAGCTTTTTGCAAAATATTTTCTGACAATTCTCTTGGATCTGTACAACAATCTTTTAAATATTCCTTAAGCCATATAAAGTTACCGCTATTTAATTTATCTATATCTAAAATACCATCACTAACATTTACTAAAACATCTCCTGGCATTAATTCTTCCTTTATTATATCTAATTCCATTTCATCAACAAGTCCAAACGGCAAATTTTTAGAATCTACAACTAATACTTGATTTCCTCTTTTTATAAAGCTAGATACTGCTCCGATCTTAACAAAATTAACTTCACCGTTATACAAGTCTATTTTACTTAAATCTAATGTAGCATATTTCTCGCTTTCTGAAAATTTCATTCCTATTATAGAATTAACTGTATTAATTGTTACATCTTCATCAAATCCAGCTTCCATAAATTTCTCTACTAAATCTACTGTAGATTTACTTTCTTTCTCTGCATCCGGACCTGATCCCATACCATCACTTAATATTGTAATATAAGATCCATCATTAATTTTTCCAAAACTATAACTATCACCAGTATTAGTTTCACCTTCCTTTGAAGCAATTGCACCATAAGAAATAACATTATATTTAGGCATTTCCTCTATTAATAAAGTACATGTATTTGTATCTTTATTAATAATATATCCATCGTCTACAATACTTAAAGGAATATGCATTATCTCATTAAGTAATGGAATTAATTTACCTTCATAATATTCGCAGTTTTCACACTCCTTCATTGTTAATTTTATTTTTACTCTTCCATTTCTATCTGTATAACAGAAAACATCATTATACTCAATATAACTTTTATTTAACCCCCTTCTCAACATTCTTTCTAAATCACTACAGATTGTCACCTCCCTTTTAAATTCATCTAATACATTACTTAAACTATAAGATATATTACTTATATGAGTTGATATAATTTGTCTCCCTTCACTAAATTTATCTTTAATATTTGAATTTACAGTATGATTAATTACTATATCCTGAGCATTTTTTAATAATGTAAAATGTTTTACACAGGATGTTTCTAATGTCTTTGGTAATTGAGGTTCTCCATCTTCTGTACTCTTTATAAGCGCTTGAAAAGAATTATAAGTATTATTAAAATCTCCCCTCCAGCAAGAATTTTTCTTTTCACAATCTATACATACTCTATCTGCTAAATTTTCTACAAATTCACAACTCTTGTTTTTAAGCAAAAGTTTGTCATTGGCATCCATATCTTCTAATGTTTTAGATACTTGATTTAATACAGAACTAAAATCTCTTAGTTTTAATGTAAATTCCTCCTTTAATTCATTTAAATGAATTTGATTTATACTCTCTTGTTTCTTTTCAGTGTTTATCTCCAGTTCAATATTCTTATATAGTTTTTTAGGTATAAGTAAAAATATGACCAAGCTAGATACTATCTCTATAATAAATTGAGAATTTATACTTTCTGAATAAAGTCCCAATGCAAAATAAATTAATATTCCGGATAACACAGAAAATATCTTTCCAGTATCTTTAAATATACCTACTACTAAGCCTCCTACTCCATAAAATCCTACTGATGCCATCATATTATTAGATGTACAACCTAAAATAATTCCCATCGCAACACCCATAGTAGCACCATAAGAAGCACCTCCAATATATGCAATTGTTACAACCAACACTAAAGCTAATATATTTCTTATAGAAAAGTACTTTATACTTATATCTCCTATCCCTGCAACAAACAAACAAAATAATATTGCTATACTTACTATCTCTTCAGATGTAAAAAAGTAATTACTATTAATTTCATCAAGACAATTAAAAGAATATTTAATAATATAATATATAGGTAATACTACAAGTGAATTAATTAATGCTAGTGTTATGTTAACCCCTAAATCATAATTATTTGAAATAATCTCATACCCTATAAAACTTATGAATATAATAAAAAAACTTACAAATTCTTTTCTTCTTTTTTCAGACTTATTTACAATTTCATAATACAATGCTAATGCTGCTGTTGTTATTAAATAAACTGCTCCACCAGGCAGTTTAAAACCTATAGTTGCATATCCAATCAATACTCCAATAGATGCAATTGCTGTCTTTATTCTACTTCTTTTTAATCCTATTACTATTAAATAAGCTATTCCTAATGGGGCTATTCCATTATTTTGTGTTTGACTAAATAATAAAGTTACTCGTGATAACAATAATCCAGATATTAATATAAATATCATCTTTGATAATTCCGTTTTTAATAAAAAACTTTTTTTTGCTTTTTTATTCTTATATGCATTTATGTTTAATTCATATTGCATATCTAATCCTCCTCTTTTTCCAAATATTGTAATTAAATTATATCACTTGTAAATTAAGATTAATGTCATAAAATATACTTGGAAAAATTTTTCGTCGGACAATATATTCTATATTTCTATTTTATATTTTATGTAAATTTGTTATGTAAAATAATAGAATTGAATTGATATATCTAAAGTAGAAGTTATTTTTATAATAATCAGTACAACAAAATCAACACTCATCATTTATATATTAATTTGTCATTAAAATATACTTTTTTAAAATTTTTGATGATATATTTTTTCATAATATATTTTTTAATGAATATATTTCTATTCATATGTATGTATTCTATAGAAATACACTTTTTTGTAGAATAACAATTGAAAAACCATTGTAAGATATTTATTTTTAAATGCAAAAAAAGACTTAAGTTTATAACTTAAGTCTTTGGTGCCGAAGACCGGAATCGAACCGGTACGGTGTTTAACCACCGCAGGATTTTAAGTCCTGTGCGTCTGCCAGTTCCGCCACTTCGGCATATATGGTAGCGGAAATAGGACTTGAACCTACGACACTTCGGGTATGAACCGAATGCTCTAGCCAGCTGAGCTATTCCGCCTTAAATTTCATGGTTGCGGGGGCAGGACTTGAACCTACGACCTTCGGGTTATGAGCCCGACGAGCTACCAGCTGCTCCACCCCGCGATATTATATTTATTGAATTATGGTGCCGAAGACCGGAATCGAACCGGTACGGTGTTTAACCACCGCAGGATTTTAAGTCCTGTGCGTCTGCCAGTTCCGCCACTTCGGCACATTGGTAGCGGAAATAGGACTTGAACCTACGACACTTCGGGTATGAACCGAATGCTCTAGCCAGCTGAGCTATTCCGCCTTAAAATTATGGTTGCGGGGGCAGGACTTGAACCTACGACCTTCGGGTTATGAGCCCGACGAGCTACCAGCTGCTCCACCCCGCGATATTATATTTATTGAATTATGGTGCCGAAGACCGGAATCGAACCGGTACGGTGTTTAACCACCGCAGGATTTTAAGTCCTGTGCGTCTGCCAGTTCCGCCACTTCGGCTTACCAGTTAGGTTATTTCCTAACGACAAAATTTATTATACTGTATATTTTCTATACTGTCAACATATATTTTGTTTTTTTTATTTTTTATCCTAATAATATAAAAAAGTCCTTATAAATAGGCTTAAACCTACTTATAAAGACTTTATATTGCATAAATAAATTTAAATATACTAATTAAATTAGTATAGATCTTTTAATTACCAATTATTTTGATTAAAACTTCTTTCCACCTTTACCTTTAAACTCTTGATGTTTTTTAACATCTTGCATTCTTTCTTCACTATCTTTTAAAAATCTAGACATTATGTCTTCGAAGTTTCCTGCATTACTTTTCTTCTTGTCATTATTTGAGTTCCAGTCAATTTCAACTGGCTTTACTGATTTTTTCTGAGTATTTGCTTGTTTTATTGAAAGACTAATCTTTCCATTGTCATCTATTGAGATAACTTTAACTTTTACTTTATCCTGTTCTTTAAGATGTTCTCTAATGTCTTTTACATAAGAATCTGCAACTTCTGAAATATGAACTAATCCAGTCTTGCCTTCAACTTCAATAAAAGCCCCAAAATTTGTAATGTTTACTACTGTACCTTCTAATATGTTTCCTGCCTCTAAGGTCATGTTTAAAAGTTTCCTCCTTAAAATATAAAAATATATATTATAATATTATTAAAAACTATTTTTCAGAATTTGATGTTTGTTCATAGCTGTTAACTACTTTTTCACCTGGCTTTATCATTCCAAGTCTTTCTCTAGCTAATTTTTCAAGATATTCATCTGAACCAGATTCAATCTTATCTACTTCATCTGAAAGTCTATTATTTATTTTAGTTATTTCATCGAGTTGAAGTTGCTTTTCCTTAAGTTGCTTTCCTATTCTTTCAATTGCCAATTGTTGTCTAACATAACTAAAAACAAATATACCAATTAATACTATTATTATTATGTTTCTAAATGTTAACTTTTTCATTTGCAGAACCTCGATTTTCAAATTCTCTTATTTATATTGTAAACACTCTAAAGGTATTATTCAAGTAATTTTTTTGTCCTATTTACTTTTATCAAGTACTTTGTAAAATACTATTTTTAATGGATATATTAAGTTCTTAAATATTACTCTAAATATAGTATTTATATTCTTTATTATTAATTGCTCTAAAGAATAGAAGTACTTACTTATTACCTTTAAATAAATTAAAAGTGATATTATGATAAATATATAAACATAGGGAGTTAAAAATGCATAATTAGTATATAGTAAAAAAGTAAATATAATCAGAGCAGTAAGTATCCAAAAAAGAATATCTTCGATAACTGTAATTATTTTTATTGAATTTAATCCTCTTATACCTCTATATATATCAAATAAAAATCCTGTTATAATTCCTGCTATAATGCTATACATAAGAAGATTAAACTGCATAGTTAAAGTTAACGGCATTTAATATCCTTTCTAGTTATTTAAATAACCTAGATATTATACTTTCTTTACTCTTCTTTATTTCTTTTCCACTATACACCATAGAATCAATATTTCCATTTATTATAACATCTCCATTTTTAACATCTAACTTGTTCATTTTTAAATCTGAACCTTTAATGCTAAGATTACCCAAAACAGTTGTTAAGTCTATTTTCTGATTATCAAAGCTTAATACCTCTATTACACCACTTAATATTAACTTCTGTCTATTCTCTAAAGATAAATTAGAATTTTTATCATTGAGCTTATTCTCATCCTTATTCTCCATAATAAATTCCCCCACATACTTTATCTTATACAATATATGAAGTAATAATTTATTTTATTCATTAATATTTTTTATTTACGTTATCAAAATTATACAAATTTTATAATACAATATTTTAATTATTTAGAATTTAAAGATAATAATTCATATTTGAAATTTTTCTAATAAATTTTATTATCTATGAATTTTCCTAAACAATAAAAAATAGCCTTTGATAAACACTTATCTAGGCTATTCTTTATCTTCTTGTCCTTCAATAATTATATACATCTCTTTTGCATCTTCTTTTCTTACATGTTCTTTGATATTAACTATTTTAGCTTTTAATGTTCTATTTGCAAAAGTTATTTCTATTATATCGTCTTCTTTTATATCTGTAGATGGTTTTGCAACTTTTCCATTTATTGATACTCTTCCACTTTCACAAGCTTCTTTAGCTATAGTTCTTCTTTTTATAATTCTTGAAACTTTCAAATATTTATCTAATCTCATAACTGCTCCTTGTTAAAAAAACCCGAGAAAACTCGGGTTTATATTTTTTTCTATTTATTATTAACCTTATCTTTAAATTCTTTTCCTGGTTTGAATACTGGAACTGTTGTTGCTGGTATATTGATTACTTCTTTAGTTCTAGGATTTCTTCCTTCTCTAGCTGCTCTTTCTCTTGTTTCAAAAGTACCGAAGCCAACTAGTTGCACTTTTTCACCACATTCTAATGCTTCTTCTACACTTTCAATAAAAGATTTTAAAGCTAATTCTGCATCTTTTTTAGTTAATTTGCTTTTTTCAGCCATACTAGTTATTAATTCTGCTTTATTCACAATTACATCCTCCTCAAAATAAAGTTATAACATTTAATTGTCTAACTATTTCATATATGTACTAAATTACACCTCTTTATTATATATCCTATGTGCCTAGCCGTCTATATAAAAATAACTTATTAACACATATACTAAAACTATAATAAATATTGTAATATAGTTCTTTTAATAACTATTCTTCAAAAACTAAATAAATCCTTTATTTTATTACACTTTTATTTAGTTTTTTTTGCTTCTTCCCATAATATATCCATATCTTCTAAAGACATATTATTTAAATTTAAATTTTTTTCCATTGCTTTGCTTTCAATGTATGAAAACCTAGATATAAATTTATTTATTGTTGCGTTTAATGCTTCTTCTCCATCTATCCTTAAAAATCTAGCTACATTTACACATGAAAATAATAAATCACCAATTTCATTTTCTATATTTTCCTTATTCTCACTAATATATGCATCTTTTACTTCATTTAATTCTTCTTCTACCTTTTCGAATGCAAAATTTATATCTTCCCAGTCAAATCCTACCTTTTTAGCCTTCTTTTGAACTTTAGAAGCTCTTAAAAGAGAAGGTAAAGATTTAGCTATGCCTTTCATCTCTTCAGTTAATGTTTCGTATCCTTTTTCACTTTTCTTTAATTCTTCCCACTTTTCAACTATATCAGAAGATGAATTAATGTTATTTAAATTATTAAATACATGTGGATGTCTATAAATCATCTTATCACAAATGGCTTTAATAACATCATTTATATTAAAATATCCATCTTCTTGACCTATTGATGAATGAAATACTACTTGGAATAAAACATCACCTAATTCTTCTATTAATGCATCTTCATCTTTATTATTTATTGCATCTACTACTTCATAACTCTCTTCTATTAATGCATTTTTTATTGTTTCATGAGTTTGTTCTTTATCCCAAGGACAACCATCCTCACCTCTAAGAACTTCTATAGTTTCTAATAAATCATAAAAGTCTTTTTTATTCTCTAAATCTTTAGGTATATATACTGATGTTAAATAATCTATATCTTCTTGCATATCTAATTCATATAAAGGAATTTTTCTAATACTCTCTTCACCAATTATCCCTGCTGCTCTTACATACATTATTTCTGTTTCATCATCGTATTGTTGTAATAATTTTAATTTTACCTCTGAAGCAATAAGAGGATTGTACACTTGTGTAATTATAGTTCCTATTCTCTTATCTAATATCTGATTATTTATATCAAATGCATCTATAACCTTTAAACCTTCTATTGGATCTATAGCTAAACTCTCCATCATAGCATCTATAAAACTAACCGCTGGAATCACTTTATAATCTATATTTTCCTTTTTGCATAACTCTATTAAATTAAATACTGATTTTTCTGCTACTAATGGATGTCCTGGTACAGCATATACTAATTCACCCTGACTTTTATATTTATTTATAATGTCATTGGCTATATTTAAATAAACATTATCAAAACTTTCTTCTGTATCATAAATATAATCATAAGTCTTAAATTCAATGTTATTTTCTGATAAATAATCAACTGTTGGATGTTTTTCTGTTCTTAAAAAAATATTTTTACAAGATTTTAGTTCTTCTATACATCCTATTGTTAGAGCTTCTTTTGCTCCTGGTCCTAATCCTACTATCTTAATCATTTGGAATCTCCTTTTAGTTTCTTCTAAATCTATTTTTTATTTCTTCTATTCTAAACACTTTAAACAACATTATTAATATTATATACAATATAATACCTAAAAATATAGCTATTAAGCAAGATATACCATTACTTGTTGTACTTTTATAAATATAATTATAAGTTACTAATACTAATATCATCATTAAAGTTGAAGCATATGTTGGTTTTATAATTATCTCATATAAATTAAGCTTAATCTTAAGTTTCCATTTCATAGAGATTAGATTTAATATAGAAGCTACCAAGTAAGCAGTTATACTGGCAATAACAGCACCATAAATATTAAATACTTTCATAGGCACTAAAATCCAAGTTAAAATTCCTTTTATAAAACATCCTATAAATAAATTAACTACTGGCAATATATAATTATTAGTTCCTTGTAAAATTGATGTTGTAGTTTGAGTTAAAATTATAAAAGGAATTGATAAAGATAAATATTTTAATATCTCTGCTCCTGCAAATCTTCCTGGAAATATAAATCTCATAATAGGTTCAGCTAAAAAGAATATTCCAAACATACAAGGTATAGCTATTACAGCTGACATTTTCATTGCCATATTTGTTTTTCTCTTTACTTCAATATAGTTTTTAAGAATAAAATTTTCTGCAATAATAGGTATTAAGGATATGCATAATGCCATTGATAAAGTTAATGGTACATTAACTATTACAGATGCTTTACCTGTTAATTGTGCATATAGAACAGTACTTTGCATATTAGTTAATCCAGCTTCTAGCAATTTTTGTGGTACAACAATTGAATCTATAAGTCCCATTATACTACCCACAGTTGCACCTAATGATATTGGAATTGCTATTCTTAATATATTGCTTAAGACATCTGGATTGGTTCTAACTCTTTTTACTCCATATTCTTTTTTAACCTTTCTATATTTACTGAATAAATACATTCCTGCCATTACAGCCCCTGCTGTTGCTCCAAATGCAGCTCCACCAGCTGAATATTCTATTCCTTTAGGTAATAATATTACTGCTAAGCCCACACCAAATATAATTCTCCCTAATTGTTCTATAAGTTGTGAGGTAGCTGATGGTGACATATTTTGAAGACCTTGAAAAAATCCTCTAAATATAGTTATAAATGATATTATAACAGGAGCAAATGATATTCCTATAAGGGAATAATATGCCTTAGGATCCCATTTTAAAAAATTGATAATAGGTTTGGCAAAGAAAAATAGAGTAAATGTTGTGCCTGTCCCTAAAATAGCCATTAATATTGCAGATTCCTTCATAATTTCAAAAATTCCATTTATATCATCAATTGCATTGTTTTCAGAAATCATTTTTGATATTGCTATAGGAATTCCCGATGCAATTGCTACAAAAAACATATATAAAGGATATGACATTTGATAATATCCGATTCCCTCATCTCCAATTAACATTATTAAAGGCCATCTAAAGAATAATCCTAAAAACCTTGTTAGTATTCCTGCCATTCCAAGAATCAAACTTCCTTTTACTAAGGATTGTTTTTTCATAAAATACCTCCAAACTTCAAGTTATACTAATAATTTTTATTGTAAATTTGAAGGTATTATGACTTTTATTTTTATCTAATAGAAAATTCTTTATGTAATGTCTATTGTTCCATTTGTTTTCCTAAAAATGTTGCTGCTGTTTCAGCTAGCTTTAATTCTACTTCTCCTAAAGTATCTCCTTCTTCTTTAGATAAAATAATTACTGTACCTATAGCATCACCTTCTGATAATATTGGAGAAATAACTTGATTTACATATTTATTTTCATCATCATCATTATGTAATGGAATAACAACATTTTGACTTTTATCTAATAATACAGTTTTTCTTCCATCCATAACATCTTCTAATTCTGAACTTATTTTTCTTTCTATATAATCTTTTTTAGGCGTTCCACTAACTGAAATGAATGCATCTTTGTCTGCTATTAATACTACATGACCTATAGCTTGTTGTAAGCTCTCAGCATATTCTCTTGAAAAATCAGTTAATTCACCTATTGGAGAATATTTTTTTAATATTACTCCTCCTTCTCTATCTGTAAATATTTCAAGTGGATCTCCTTCTCTTATTCTTAAAGTTCTTCTTATTTCTTTTGGAATTACAACTCTTCCTAAATCATCAATTCTTCTAACAATGCCTGTTGCCTTCATTGGTTATTTAACCTCCTTTAAAAATTCAATAATTCTAATTGCAATATTATTATTTGACTTCTTAGAAATTTTATACACTTATAGTCAATTTTTATATAAGATATTATTTTTAGTATTAATAAAGAACAAAATGGCTATGCCACGCTTTTTAGTTAAAAATTGATAATTGAAGGTTTTGATCGAAAGTTTTAAAACTTTCTAAAGAATAAAAAAATACTCTTACAAGTAATTTTTCACTACTTGTAAGAGCATTTTTAAAATTATAAATTATAGTTTTTTATCGTATATTTTTACTCCAATATCTTTTTTCCATTCTTCTATCTTTTCATTGAATGCCTTACTTTTCTTAGTTTGTAATAATTGACCTCTAATATCTTCTTTAACATCTTCTAAAGGAGTAACTTTTCCTTCTCCTCTATCAGCAATTAAAATATGAGATACTTCTGCTCCATTGTCTTTTACTCCAGTAACTTTGATTATATGATAACCAAATTGACTCTTTATTGGTTCTGAAATTTCTCCTTCTTTTAGGCTTTTAACTCCATCCATAAATTCCTTAACATATTTTGTTGATGAATATTCTATAAACCCTAAAGATCCGCCATTATCTTTAGTTCCAGGATCTTGTGATTTTTCTTTAGCTAATTGTGCAAAATCTGCTCCACCATCTAATTGACTCTTTATATCTTTAGCATCTTGTAAAGATTTATCAAAATTAATTTCTCCTTTAGTTGTAAATTGAGTATCTTTATTTCCATCATAGTATTTTTGTATGTCATCATCAGTAACTTCTACATCTTTAACCATATCATTATAAACATATCTTACTATTGCTTGATTCTTTTGATACTCTTTAAATTCATCTTCTGTAAATTCATTTTGTTCTAAGAAAGCTTTATATTCTTCTTCTGTTTTATAAGCATTTTTATAGTAATTTACTGTTTCATCAACTTCCTTATTTACTTCTTCATCACTTGGTCTTAAGTTTAATTCTGATGATTTAGCTAATATTACTTTTTCATTAACTATAGCATTTAAATATTGAGTTTTTAATTGTTTTAACTGATCCTTTACATCTGCATTCTCTTTATAATCTTCTCCATATTTTTGTTTTAAAGATTCTGTAATTGATTTTAAGTCTCTATCTAAATCACCTTGAGTTATTTTTTCTTTTCCTACTGTTGCAAGAACTGTATTTTTTATAGCTTCTGGTGTCTTCTCAATCATTTTACAACCAACAATTGAAAATGAAAGTGTAGCTACTACTACAGATGCAACAATTTTCTTTATTTTATTCAAAATTTTTCCCTCACTTTTTTGTAAATTTTAACCTAAAAAATTATAATATTAGTATAACAATATTATTTTTACAATTCAAACTGTTTATATTACTTTTTTATTAAATTGTTAACTAATTATTTTATTCTTTAAATTTAATTGTCTAATTTTTTTAAAATTTCCTTTAAAAACTCTAACTTATTCTCTTTTTTAATTTCTTGTGTTTTAAATGAAAAATATGGTTCACTTCCAAATTTAAGAATTACACTTTTCTTATAATTTTCCATAAGAATTTTAAATATTTTCTTATATTCATCCTCACCATTTGCAAATTTAAATCTTATTTCTTTTGGCATCTCTTTAATTTCTTCTATAAATAACTTTTTAGCTATACTCTTTATATAAGCTATATCCATTAAATTGTGAACTGGATCAGGAATTTTAGAATATCTATCTTCTAATTCTTCTTTTATATCATTATAATCATCTACATCTTCTATAGCAGCTATTTTTTTATATACTTCTATCTTTTGAATTTCATCTTCTATATAATTTTCAGATATAAATGCATCAACTTTAATTTCTACTGTGGTTTCAATAGGTTCTTTAGAGATCTCACCTTTAATTAATTTAATAGTATCTTCTAACATTCTACAATATAGATCATAACCTACTGAGGCCATATGGCCATGTTGAGATGAGCCCATAATATTTCCAGCTCCTCTTATTTCTAAATCTCGCATAGCTATTTTAAATCCAGAACCTAATTCAGTAAAATCCTTTAGCGCTTTTAACCTTTTCTCTGCTACTTCAGTTAATACTTTATCCTTTGTGTATAGTAAATATGCATATGCAATTCTATTAGATCTACCAACTCTTCCTCTTAATTGATAAAGTTGAGATAATCCCATTTTATCTGAATTATAAATTATTATTGTATTTACATTAGGAATATCAATACCTGTTTCTATTATAGTGGTACAAACTAAAACATTAGCTTCTTGATCCATAAATGAAATCATTTCTTTTTCTAATTGTCTTTCTGTCATTTGTCCATGTGTAACTGTAACTTTACATTCCGGCACTAATTCTTGTACATATCTAGCCATTTCATTTATATCTTCTACTCTATTATAAACAAAATATACTTGACCATCTCTTCCTATTTCTCTTAATATAGCATCTCTTATAAGCTGGTCATTTTGTTCTACAACATATGTTTGAACAGGATATCTTTCTTCTGGAGGAGTTTCTATTACAGAAATATCTCTAGCTCCTGTTAATGACATATGAAGAGTTCTAGGAATAGGAGTAGCACTTAAAGTTAATACATCTACATTTTTCTGTATATTTTTAATTTTTTCTTTTTGAGATACTCCAAATCTTTGTTCTTCATCTACTATAAGTAGTCCTAAATCCTTAAATTGTATATCTTTTGATACTAATTTATGAGTACCAACTAAAATATCTACATTTCCTTCTTTTAATCTTTGAATAGTCGCTTTTTGTTCCTTTGCAGTTCTAAATCTACTAATCATATCTATTTTAATAGGAAAATCAGAAAATCTCTTTTTCATATTTTTATAATGTTGTTCAGCTAAAATAGTTGTAGGAACTAAAAGTGCAACTTGTTTTCCATCCATAACGGCTTTAAAAGCAGCTCTTAATGCTACTTCTGTTTTTCCATATCCAACATCACCACAAAGTAATCTATCCATAACTTTATCAGATTCCATATCTTTCTTTATTTCTTCTAATGAAGTTATTTGATCTGGTGTTTCTTCAAATGGGAATTCATCTTCAAATTGTCTTTGCCATTGTGTATCTTTACTAAACTTATGTCCCTTTATAGTTGATCTAGTTGCATAAAGTTTTACTAAATCCTCAGCAATATCATTTATAGATTTTCTAACCTTAGCTTTAGCTTTTTGCCATTCAGCTCCACCAAGTTTTGTGATTTTAGGTGATTTTCCTTCACTACCAATGTATTTTTGAATTAAATCTAGTTGATCTACAGGAACATACAGTTTATCACCTTTATCATATACAATATCTAAATAATCTCTTTTATGACCAGATACTTCAATTTGTTTAATGCCTTTATATACACCTATTCCATGATTTACATGTACTACATAATCTCCTGGTTTTAACTCATTAAAACTTTTTATCTTAGATATACCTTTTTTCTTTTTAGCCTTTGGTTTTAATTTTCTCTTTGCTTCTCCAAATACTTCTTTATCGGATATAACACATAACTTATATTCTGGATATTCAAATCCTTTTAGTTGATTTCCACAAGTTATTACAACTTCACCAAATTGTATTTTTTCTATGTTATCTTTATAAGAACTTTCAACACCTCTATCTCTTAGTGTGTCTACTAATCTTTCTCCTCTAGCTTTTGTACCAGATAATATTATAGTTTTATATCCTTTTGATTTTTTATCTAAAATATCTTCTATTAATATATCTAATTGACCTTGATAATTGCTTAACGTTGTTTGCTTTAATTCTATACTTTTAAAAGGTTTTAAAAATTTTTCCGTACTATTTAATGTTTCAAAAAAAAGTATATCTGAACTTTCAAATTTATCTAATATTTCATCTTGATTTATTAATAATTTTTCTTGACCTGGAAGTATATCTCCTCTTTCAAGAAATGAAGTAAAATTTTCTGCAAATTCTAAATAAGATGATTCTAATTTTCCTTTACATCTTTTAACGTCATTCATTATAAATAAATAATTCTTAAAATAATCAAAAAAACTTTCAGTCTCATCATAAAAATAAGATAAATAACTATCTATCGTTTCAAATGTTAAGTTTTCTTGAAGTGATTCTATATTTGATTTAACTACAGTTTCTAGTTTTTCAATTCTTTCTTTTTCCTTATTATTTGATGAAATCTTTTTAAATTCATCTAAAATTAGTTCTTTTGCTTTATTCATTGATTCTTCAGATACTATAATCTCTTTTGCTGGAAATATTTTAAATGATTTAACTTTACCTATACTTCTTTGTGATTCTGCATTAAATGTTCTAATAGATTCTATTTCATCACCAAAAAGTTCAACTCTATAAGGATAAGTTGAACATGTTGGAAATATATCTAATATTCCACCTCTTACAGAAAATTGTCCTTTAGATTCAACAATTTCCACCCTCTCATATCCACTTTCAATTAATTCAGAAGATATTTCATTAAAATTAATCTCAGTACCTTGTTTTATAGTCATACTATATTTAGTAAACAATTTATGTGGAGCATAAGTCGCTATAAAAGAATCTATAGAGGTTATTATTATTTTTTTCTTCTTATTATTTAATATCTCATTTATTACATTAAGTCTTGCCCATCTCAAGTCTCCAGAAATAGCATCTATATTATAAAAAACTGTTTCTTTTACAGGAAAATAATATACCTCATTAGTATATAAAATTAAATCTTCATAAAGATTTTTAGCTTCCATATCATTTTGCGTAACTATAACAATAGATCTTTTAATATTTTCAAATAGTCCATCTATCATATACGATTTTCCTGAATCAGATAATCCATATACACCTATTGGATAAGTATTTTCCTCAATAGCTTGCAATATGTTCTTTAACTCAATACCATTTTCTAAGGGCTCTAATAACCCTTTTAATCTCATTTTATACACCATCCTTAAATACTTTTAGTAGCTTTAAATCCATTAAATTTATTCATTGCTGAATTAACATCTTGCTTTATTATTTCTTCAACTGAATTTGTTGCTACTTCAATACTTTCTTTTAATATTTCTTTTTCTTCTTTAGAAAATTTCCCTAAAACATAATCGACTAAATTAACATTAGGTTGTCCAACACCCACTTTAATTCTTGGGAAAATATCCGTTGATAAATTAGCTATTATACTCTTTATTCCATTATGTCCTCCAGCACTGCCTTTTTCTCTTATTCTTAATCTACCTATATCTAAACTTATATCATCATATATAACTATAATATCTTCATTACTTATTTTGTAAAAATTAACAACTTCTCTTATACTTTCTCCACTTAAATTCATATAAGTTGTAGGTTTTAATAAGATAACTTTATTATTAGCTATAAAACCTTCTCCATATACCCCTTTAAATTTTTGCCTATTTATATCAATATTATACTCTCTTGAAATATTATCAATAACTTCAAATCCAATATTATGTCTCGTATTATCATATTTACTTCCTGGATTTCCAAGTCCAACTATTAAAAACATATTTTTTCTCCTTTGCATATCTTTTAATTATACTATTTTATCTTATATTATACTAAATAATAGTATGGTTTATATATTATTATTTTATTTCAAATTTATATCCTTTTCGCCAAAATGTCACTATTTTATAATTTTCATTAGGCTCAAATTTTTCTCTTAATCTTTTTATATGAACATCTACAGTTCGAGAATCTCCTTCATAATCATAACCCCATACTTCATCTAATAATTTTTGCCTAGTAAAAATCTTATTTGGATTATTTATAAAAAAAGCCAATAATTCAAACTCTTTTGGGGGTAAATTAATACTACTTCCTTTAAAAATAACCTCATATTTATCTAAATCAATAGATAAATCATATATAGATATTATATCTTTCTCATTATTTTCTATACTACATCTTCTTGTAATAGCTTTTATTCTAGCAACTAATTCTTTTACTTCAAAAGGCTTTAAAATATAATCATCCGCTCCTACATCAAAAGCTAAAATTTTATCAAATAGAGATGCATTTTTAGTAATTATTATAATTGGAATATTACTTTGTTTTCTTACCCATTTTAAAAAATCTATACCATCAAAGTTTTTTGTAAGTAAATCTAATAAAACTATATTAGGTAAATATTTTAAAAATGTTGATTTTGCTTTTTCTCCATTCAAAATTATTTTTGTTTTATAACCTGATAATTTTAAATGGCTTTCAATTATCTCATTATTATATATATCGTCATCTATAATTAAAACCTTTCCAAAAGCTTTATCCATAAAAAAATTTACTCCTTCCTTAGATTACTTACAATACATAAATAAAACATATCAATAAACCCCCCATGATATTTTCATAGGAGGTTTTGTTTATGTATAAAAGAGATTATACTTCAAATAATTTACTTATTGGTTCATCATCATATATTCTCTTTATTGCTTCTGCAAATAATGGAGCAACAGAAAGTGAAGTGATTTTAATATTTTCCATTTCAACATTTACTGGAATAGTATTTAATAATACTAATTCTTCAATTGCAGATTGATCTAATCTTTCACATGCTGGTCCAGATAAAACTCCATGTGTACAACATGCATATACGTTTTTAGCACCTAATTCTTTAAGTGCATTTGCAGCATTTGAAATAGTTCCTGCTGTATCTATCATATCATCAATTAATATACATCTTTTACCTTCAACTTCACCAATAATATTCATTATTTCTGAAACATTCGCTTTAGGTCTTCTTTTATCTATTATCGCTATTGGTGCATGAAGATTATCTGCGAATTTTCTTGCTCTTGTTACACTTCCTAAGTCAGGTGATACTACAACCACATCATCTTGCTCAGCTAATCCTTTTGATATAAAGTGCTTAGCTAATATAGGTGCTCCTAATAAATGATCTACTGGTATATTAAAATATCCTTGAATTTGAGCTGCATGTAAATCCATAGTTAAAACTCTATGAGCTCCTGCTGCAGTTATCAAATCAGCGACTAATTTTGCTGTGATTGGATCTCTTGATTTTGCCTTTCTATCTTGTCTTGCATATCCATAGTAAGGAATAACTGCTGTTATTCTACCTGCTGATGCTCTTTTAAATGCATCTATCATTATTAACAATTCCATTAAATTATTATTAACAGGAGAACATGTTGATTGTACTATAAATACATCAGTACCTCTTACCGTTTCATTAATATCTACACATATTTCTCCATCACTAAAAGTTGCTACCTTAGATTTCCCAACTGGTACACCTAATATATCTGCTATATCTTGTGCTAATTTACAGTGTGAATTTCCAGTAAAAACTTTTATATTTCTTTCATGGCTTATCATAATATAAGAAGACCTCCTTAAATTTTGGCTAATTTATAATTAAAATTATTTTTTTAATCCTTTTTTATCTACCCAACCTTTAATATTTCTTTGCTTAGCTCTTGCTACTGCAAGTTCACCTTCATGTACTTCTGATGTAATAGTTGAACCAGCTGCAATATAAGTATTATCTCCTACTTCTACTGGTGATACTAAATTCGTGTTACATCCTATAAAGCTATGATTTCCAATAATAGTTTTATATTTTTTCTTTCCATCATAATTTACAACTACTGTACCACAACCAAAATTACATTCCTTACCTACTTCTGCATCACCTATATAAGTTAAATGAGAAACTTTAGTTCCATCTCCAATAGTAGATTTCTTTATTTCTACGAAATCCCCAATTCTTGCTTTTTCTCCAATTTCAGTTTCAGGTCTTATATATGCAAATGGACCTACAGTAGTATTATTACCAATTTTACTATCTAAAATAACAGAAGATTGAATATCCACTTCATTTTTTATAACGCTATCTTTTATTCTTGAATTTTGATATATTAGACATCTTTCTCCTATAATAGTATTTCCTTCTATAATATTATTAGGATATATTATAGTATCTTTTCCTATTTCTACATCAATACCTATATAAGCTGTTTTAGGATCTATTAATGTAACACCATTTTCCATATGTTTTAAATTTATTCTATTCTTAAGTATTTCTTCAGCTTGAGCCAATTGAACTCTTGAGTTAACCCCTATAGTTTCTTCAAAATCAGTTACAACTGCACCTATTTTATTACCTTCAGATTTTAATATTTCTATAACATCTGTAAGATAATATTCACCTTGCTTATTATTATTATTTAATTTACTTAATGATTTATATAATAATTCTATATCAAAACAATATATAGCAGAATTCATTTCATTAACTTTTAATTCTTCTTCATTACAGTCTTTATGCTCTACAATTTTTAATACTTCATTACCACTTCTGATTATTCTTCCGTAACCTGTTGCATCATCAACAATAGCTGTTAATATTGTTGCTGCATTTCCATTTTTAATGTGAGTATTAAATAAATTTTCAACTGTAGAATCTTTTATCAACGGAGTATCTCCAGTAAAAACTGCAACTGTGCCTTTTTTTCCTTTTAAAAATTCAGATGCACATTGTACAGCATGACCTGTTCCTAATTGTTCAGATTGAATTGAGTAAGTTACATTTTTTTCTTCAGTTCTTTCCTTAACAAGTTCTGCTCCTTTTCCTATAATTATATTAGCATCTTGTATTCCAGCTTTTCTTATAGTATCTATAACATGATTAACCATTTCTTTTCCACATACTTTATGTAAAACTTTAGGTAAATCTGATTTTATTCTTTTTCCTTGTCCAGCCGCTAACACTAAGGCATATTTATACATTGTTATCCCACCTTTTTTTACAAACATATAAAAAAAATATGCTCATAACATTCTTTAAATTCATACTAATTAATTATATTTGAAACAAATTCTTATTTCAAGTTTTATATAACGCATCTTAAATTTGTACAAAAATAAAAGGAAGTATTATCTTCCTCTCATTTTTTCTCAATATTAAACTATTATTCTTCAACTTCTTGTTCTTTAATAGCTTTTTCATAGGCATCTAGAATCTCTTTTTGTATCTTTTCCCTTGAATCCATAACTATTGGATGAGCTATGTCTTTAAATTCTCCAGTTGGAGTTTTTCTGCTAGGCATAGCTATAAATAACCCATTTTGACCTTCAATAACTTTAATATCATGTACTACAAACTCATTATCAAAAGTTACTGAAACTATGGCCTTCATTTTTCCTTCTGAAGATATTTTTCTAATTCTCACATCTGTGATTTGCATTTTCGTACACCTCCAAGTTGCATTTAAAAATACTTATACTTATAAATTCTACGAAAATCTTTAAAACCCTTCTAAAATTATCTAAATATTAGAAATTTTGTTCTATTTATGCGAATCATTATAAAAATCTTTTTGAAGGTTGAATTTCTATTATAGAGTCTCTATCAACCGCTTTTAACTCTACTATGGAAACATATTCATCAACTAACTTCTTGTTTATTTCTTTGTTATCAACTAATACACCAATTCCAACTAATTCACTTTCAAATTCTGTTAATAAATCCTTAATTCCAAGAGCCGTTCCTCCAGCCTTCATAAAATCATCAATAAATATACATCTGCTCTTAGGCTTCATTGATTTCTTTGAAAGAGACATTTGTTGAAGTCTTCCACTACTTCCCGATACATAATTTATACTAACAGTAGTTCCTTCTGTAAATTGGCTGTTTCTTCTAGCTATTACTAATTGTACCCCTAAATTTCTAGCTACTTCGTAAGCTAAAGGTATTCCTTTTGTTTCAACAGTTATAACATAATCTACATTTTTATCTTGAAAGCATGATGATAACATAACTCCTGCAGTACTAATAATTTCTGGATTATACATTACATCTGTCATATATATTATGTTACCCGGTATAACTCTTCCGTCATCCTTTAATTGATCACACAACTTTAATGCAAAGTCTCTAGCTACATCCTCACCAATCATAGGAATATATTTGATTCCACCTGCAACTCCTGCAATTGTTTCTATTCTTCCCATTTTAAATTTTTCTAAAAGTTCTCTTATTATAACTACATCTTCACTTATAGTAGATTTTGCTGCATTTAATAATTCTGAAAACTTATTCAATCCTATTATTTTATTTGAATTTTCTATTAAAATTTTTGTTATAGCAACCACTCTATTATTTCTACTTAACTTTTCCATAAAAATCACCTACATCAATTATTTACGAATTATTTTTAATTTTATTATACTTAACATTCATATTTTATTCTAAATTATATTCAATATCAATGGTTTTTAAAAACAAAAGTTCTTAATTACGAAAATTCTTCACATATTTAGAAAAATAACATAGAATAATTTGAGTAATTATATTTTTTTGTATTTCATTTATGGAAAAATGTATATAATTATAAATAAGTATGCAAATATTTTTTATAGAGTAATTTGCGATTATTGTTTAGGATATAATTAATATAAAGGAGTTGATATTTTGTCTTTCAATTTTATAAAAGATAGAGATAAAAAGGTCCACTTTGTTGGTATTGGTGGAATAAGTATGAGTGGTCTTGCTGCTGTTTTATTAAATAGTGGATATAAAGTTTCTGGTTCAGATTTCAAAGAATCCGGAATCTTAAATAAATTAAGACTTGCTGGAGCTGATATTTACATAGGACATAGTAAAGAAAACATAAAAAATGTTGATTTAGTGGTTTATACAGCTGCTATACCTGAAAATAACCCTGAACTTGTTTATGCTAGAGAAAATAATATAGATTTAATGAATAGGGCTGAATTCTTAGGAAATATAATGAGGGGACATAAATACAATGTTGCTATTTCTGGAACTCATGGAAAAACGACTTGCACTTCTATGCTTTCTAATATTACTTTAAAAGCCAATTTAGATCCAACTATACTTGTTGGTGGAGAATTAGATGTTATTGGTGGTAATTTTAGAATAGGTAATAGTGATTACTTTTTAACAGAAGCTTGCGAATATAAACGTTCATTTTTAAATTTCTTCCCTTATATTGGAGTAATCTTAAATATAGATGCAGACCATTTAGATTACTATAAAGACATAGATGAAATTACTGAAACATTTGAAAAATTTGCAAATTTAATTCCTGAAGACGGTTATTTAATAGGGTATGTTGGTGATTCTCGAGTAAAGACCATCTTATCTAAAGTTAAATGTAATACTTTAAGTTATGGACTTAAAGATGCTGATGTTACAGCTAGAAATATAACTTTTAATGAAAAAGGTTGTGCTTCTTTTGAAGTTTATAATGGTGATAAAAAATTATTTAATTTAACTTTAAATAATCCTGGAGAACACAATATATTAAATGCTCTTTCTTCAATTTGTGTATCACTTATCTTTAATATTAATAATGAAGATATTATATGTGGATTATCAGAATGTAGAGGTGCTCATAAAAGATTTGAATATAAAGGTGAGGTAAATGGAGTTACTGTTATTGATGATTATGCTCATCATCCAGTAGAAATAAAAGCAACTTTAAAAACATCAAAGAAAATACCTCATAATAAAACTTTTTGTGTGTTCCAACCTCATACTTATACAAGAACAAAAACACTTTTTGATGAATTTACAGAAGCATTTTTTGATGCTGATGAAGTAGTTTTAATGGATATATATGCAGCTCGTGAAAAAAATAATGGATTAGTTTCTTCAAATGATTTAGGGAAGGCTTTAAGAGCTAAAGGTGTTAAATGTATAAATGTTCATTCTCATGCTGAAGCATTAGAATATGTAAAAAATTCTGTTAAACCTAATGACTTACTTCTTACAGTTGGTGCTGGAGATGTTGTTATTGTTGGTGAAGAATATCTTAATCAAGAAAAATAATTTATTAATACACATTTAAATAAATAACTAGTCAGTATGCTAGTTTATTTTGTGAAATACTTCTTCCTTGGAACCTACTAATAGCACAACTATTAGCAGGTTCCAAGTCATTGTATTTCACAAGATATCCATAGCATCTTTAACTTGTTATTTATTTTCATATGACTAAAATTGAAAATGAATAGATGAGAGTTAAGCGTTTTTTATCTATAGACTTTAAAAATATATATATTTAAATTTCAATTTGAAACTTATTACTTAACTCTCCATTTTCACCTCTAAATTCTTAACTAAAATTTATAATACTCTCTATACAATATTATATTATTGTAAGTTCTTTAGTTACTGAATTTAAAACTTCTGCACCATCTTTAGTTACTAATACCAAATCTTCTATTCTAACTCCTATATCATCTTTCAAATATATCCCAGGTTCAATTGAAAATATCATCCCAGCTTTAACTTCATCATGATTTATTGAACTTACATCACCTTTATCATGAGTTTCTAAGCCTATACTATGACCTGTTCTATGGGTAAAAAATTTCCCATATCCCTTATTTTCTATATAATTTCGTGCAGCAAAATCTATTTCTGAAAATTTAATCCCATCCTTTACTTTGTTAATACCTTGTATATTTGCTTGCTTAACTATTTCATATATTTCTTTCTTATGATTATTAGGTTCTTCTCCAAAAAATACTGTCCTAGTCATATCAGAACAATAATAATTGTATATTCCACCTATATCTAAAACTATTGTATCACCCTTCTTTAACTTCGTGCTTCCACATTCACTATGAGGATCTGCACCATTAGTATCAAAGGCTACTATAGGAGTAAATGAAAAACCACTAGCTCCTTCTTCTTCATATATCTCAGCTAGTAATCTTTGATAATATTTTTCTGTCATACCCTCTTTAAGTTCTGATTGAAGTTTTAACATAACTCTATCATTAATTTGTGATGATTTTCTCATAAGATCAATTTCTTCAGCATCTTTAATCATTCTTAGACTATCAATTATTGGAGATGAATTAACAAAACCTTTAACTACATTAAGTTCCATTAACCTTATTAAAAATTTAGCACTCCAATCTTTATCTATACCTAAAACTTTATCTCTTTCTAATACCTTACTTAATACATCAACTGCATCATCACTATCTGTATACCAAACAATATCTACACCTAAATCCTCTTCTATTGGAAAAAGTTTATTAACAATAAACTTATGATTTCCAGATGAATTTATATAAAGTACAACCATTCTTTCTCCTGGTGAAATTCTTTTACCTACAAGGTAATAAATTGATGCCGGTGATGTAACTATAATTTGAGAAAGTCCTTGCAACTTCATTTCTTTTATTACATTTAAAACCCTATTAGTCTTCATAAAATCAACCCCTTAATTTTTATAATAATCAATCCATTTTTATATAAGCTTAACAGATTCTTAATGTACAATCATACATTCAAAGCATAGCTTTTTATATATTATTTCTAAACTATAAATTAAAATATTCTATAAAATTTATTATATAACTTTGCATATAAAAATAATATTATAATGATATAATATATTTAATAATTTTATATTTATTCGCTGTTTTAAGTAGATATTAATATTTAAAACGTAGCAAGTATATTTAAGCATAAGGGGAGTTAGTTATGAAAATAGCAATAATTTCAGATATACATGGAAATATTTATTCACTTATTAGAGCATTACAAGATATAGATAGTGAAAGAGTAGATACAATTATTTGTTTAGGTGATTTAGTTGGATACGGTCCTCATCCAAATGAAGTTATCGCAATGATTAAAAGAAGAAATATTCTTTGTATTCAAGGAAATTATGATAAATCTGTTGTAGATAATGATTATACTTTTATAAGAGAAACTGAAACAAATAAATTTTCTCTACCTTGGACATATAATGAACTTAGAACACAAAATAGATATTTTTTGAGTAACCTTCCATCATCTATTAGTATTAATATTCAAGGTAAAAAAATATTGTTTGTTCATGGTAGTCCAAGCATACTTAATCAATATTTATTTGAAGATGCTGAAGATACTAAAAATATAATAGAAACTATGGAAGAGGATATTTTAGTTTGTGCACATACTCATATTCCTTCTGTTAAAAATTTTGATAAAAAAATGTATATAAATTGTGGCAGTATAGGAAAACCTAAAATAGGTAGACCTAATCTTACTTATTGTTTATTAGATATCAATGAAATTAATGAAGTAAAAACTCAAATTAAAGAATTAGAATATGAATATCCTAGAATTGTAAAAGATATGACTTTATTAAACTTTCCTGCAAAATTAATTAATAGTTTTGAAAAAGGGTTAGAATAACATTGTTGCATTTGCAAAAAAAATACTGTAAAATTATACACAATGTAATATAGTAATTGCTTTGATGAGAAGAGTATGTCTAGACTGTAGTCTTAGCGAATAAGGGATGGTGTAAGCCTTATACGAAGTCTATTCTGAAGAACATCTCTGAGTTTCTAACCGAAAGTTTTAATAAAAATTAGTAGGCTTAGACGGGAAAATCTCGTTATTATTTTTAAGAGAGGTCATATAAATTATTTATTTATATGACAAATTGGGTGGTACCACGAATTAATACTTTCGTCCCATACGGGACGGGAGTTTTTTTGTTTTTTAGTAAATTATATTACTAAAAATCTATGAATAACTTATAAAATACCGTATTTTATAAGTTTTATGAGTATCCCTTAAAAAAATAACTTTTCTAAAAATTTAGTTAAATAAAAAATGATTTATGTACCATCAAATAATAGTACTAATAAATAATTAGAAATATTAAAACAATTTTAAGTAATAAAAATAAATATTAACTCATTATTATATGTTAATCATATAGATGAATTAAATATATAATGAATTAAAATATGGAGGTAATATAAATGAAAAATACAGTTTTAATAAAAAAAATTTATAGAGAAACTGATAAATTTCTTTCAAAAGAAATAACAATATCAGGTTGGATAAGAACTTTAAGAGCATCTAATGCTTTTGGTTTCATTGAAATAAATGATGGTTCTTTCTTTAAAAATATTCAAGTAGTTTTTGATGACAAATTAGGTAACTTTAAAGAAATTTCAAAATTACCAATAAGCTCTTCAATCTCAGTTGTTGGTACATTAGTTGCTACACCAGATGCTAAGCAACCATTTGAAATTCAAGCTAAAGAAATAGTTATTGAAGGAATGTCAAATTCTGATTACCCACTTCAAAAGAAAAGACATACTTTTGAATACTTAAGATCAATTGCACATTTAAGACCAAGAAGTAATGCATTTTCTGCAACATTTAGAGTACGTTCAGTTGCTGCTTATGCAATACATAAATTCTTCCAAGAACAAGGATTTGTTTACACTCACACTCCAATAATTACTGGTAGTGACTGTGAAGGTGCTGGAGAAATGTTTAGAGTAACTACTCTTGATCCTAAGGCTCCAGAATTAACTAAAGAAGGTGAAATTGATTATACAAAAGACTTCTTTGGTAAAGAAACTAATCTTACTGTTTCTGGACAATTAAATGCTGAATGTTTCGCATTAGCATTTAGAAACATATATACATTTGGTCCTACATTTAGAGCTGAAAATTCTAATACAACAAGACATGCAGCTGAATTCTGGATGATAGAACCTGAAATAGCTTTTGCTGATTTACAAGACGATATGGAACTTGCTGAAGCAATGCTTAAATATGTTATAAAATACGTTATGGATGAATGTCCAGAAGAATTACAATTCTTCAATTCATTTGTTGATAAAGGATTATTAGAAAGATTAAATCATGTTGTTTCATCAGATTTTGCTAGAGTTACTTACACAGAAGCTGTTGAAATATTAGAAAAATGCGATACAAAATTCGATTATCCTGTATCTTGGGGTATAGATTTACAAACTGAACATGAAAGATATCTTACAGAAGAACACTTTAAGAAACCACTATTTGTAACAGATTATCCTAAAGATATCAAAGCATTCTATATGAGAATGAATGATGATAATAAAACTGTTGCTGCAACTGACCTTCTAGTACCAGGTATCGGTGAAATTATTGGTGGTAGCCAAAGAGAAGAAAGACTTGATGTTTTAGAAGCTAGAATGGCTGAATTAGATCTTAAGAAAGAAGATTACTGGTGGTATTTAGAATTAAGAAAATATGGAGAAACTAAACATGCTGGATTTGGTTTAGGATTTGAAAGATTAATCATGTACATCACTGGTATGACAAATATCAGAGACGTAATTCCATTCCCTAGAACTCCTGGAACTTCTGAATTCTAGAGAAATTTAAACTATAAATAACTTAACTACTTGATTTTTAAATTTAATTCTTAGTTAAAAATGTATGAAATAACACAACCCACGGAAATTGTGTTAAAACAACTTATTTATTTGAGTTATTATTTAAAATAAATCATTAAGTTTTTGTGCAGCTGATATTTTCTACTCTTCATTACGTGAGTGCAAATATCAGCTGTTATTTTTATTGAAATATATTCTAATTACTTAATCATTGACTTAGAACTAAAAATTATTATCCAAAATGTTAAATCTATAAAAATAATAAAATCTTAAATTGTAAAATCATTTTAATGAAATCTTTAAAATGATTGTTTTATTTTAAAATCTAAATATAATTTTACATAACAAAAAATCCCTTAGTATAATGTTCTAAGGGATTTTAATAATTAAAATACTGGTATAACTGCACCATTATATTTTTTTTCTATAAATTCCTTTACTTCTGGTGAAGTGAATGCTTCAGTTAATGCTTTAATTTTTTCTTTTTCTTCATCACCTTTTTTAACAACAATTATATTTGCATAAGGCTTTGCTGCTTCAGAATTCTTATCTTCGCTTATTATTGCATCTGATAATGGACTAAATCCTGCTGGTATTGCATAATTTCCATTTATTACAGCTGCTTCAGAATCCTCTAATACTCTTGGTATGCTTGCTGCTTCTAATTCATTAAATTTTAATTTTTTGCTGTTTTCTGTTATATCCTTTGGTGTAATTAATTCACCATCTGATACTTTTATAATTCCTTTTGAAGCTAATAACTTTAATGCTCTTGCTTCATTTGATGGATCATTAGGTATCGCTATTGTATCTCCATTAGATAATTCATCTAAACTTTTTATCTTATTTGAATATAGCCCCATTGGTTCTAAATGGATTGCTGCTGTATAAACTAAATTTAACCCTTTTGATTCATTTTGTTCATTTAAATACGGAATATGTTGAAAATAATTAGCATCTAAATCTCCTTCTGCTAATGCTACATTAGGCTGAACATAATCAGTAAACTCAATTATTTCAAGCTTATATCCTTCTTTTTCAAGTATAGGCTTTGCTATTTCTGCTATTTCTTTATGTGGTATGGGTGTAACACCTATTTTTATTGTTTTATCATCTTTTTTATTATAACTCTCTGCTCCATTATTTATGCTTCCACATCCTACTAAACTAAATATAAGTACTCCTGCTAATATTGTTGATAATATAGATTTCTTTTTCATTTATTTTTCCCCCTTAAATTATTGCTTATTTTATAATTAATTTTAAAATTTACTTTGATAATTTTCTATAAAAATAATTCCCTAAAAATTGTAGAAGCTGTACTAATATAATTAATATTATACAAGTTAATATCATAAAATCTGTTTCAAATCTTTGATATCCATATCTTATTGCTACATCGCCAAGTCCACCTGCCCCAAGTGTTCCTGCCATAGCAGAATAACCTACAATACTTATTAAAACTAATGTTATTCCAGATACAATTGATGGTATTGCTTCTTTTAACATAACTTTAAATATTATTTGAAAATTTGAAGCCCCGAAAGACTTTGCTGCTTCTATTACTCCTTTATCAACTTCTCTTAATGCAGATTCTATAATTCTTGAAACAAAAGGTGCTGCTGCAATCGTAAGTGGTACTATAGCAGCTAGTGTACCAGTAGATTTACCAACTAATAACTTGGTTAATGGCATAATTATTACCATTAATATCACAAATGGAAAACTTCTTAGTGTATTTACTATAAAATCTAAAATGGAATATATAAATTTATTTGGTTTTAAACCATCATCTGAAGTAATGGTAAGAATCATTGCTGGAATAAAACCTAATATAACTGAAAATATTGTAGAGGCTAAAACCATTATTAATGTTTGATTTAAAGCTATTATTATAATTTCTTGCATTATTTAATCACCTCCAACAAAATTTTCTTATTCTCTAAGTATTTAATTACTCTATCCTTATCACATTCATTTATATTTATAACTATTCCACCTAGAATCATATCTCTAAATTTTTCTAATTTTCCAGATACAATAGAAAAATCTATATTAAGTTCTCTTGCCATCTTTGTTATAACAGCATTCTCTGAAAAATTATTAGAAAAAAATATTTTTATGTTCGCTCCATTTTGAGGTAATATATTTTCATCATCTTCTCCAAGAAACTTCTTTAAAGATGATTTAGGTTTTAAAAATAATTCCTCACATTTACCTTGAGATTTTATATTTCCACCTTCAAGCAATGTAACTCTTTCACAGATTTCTTTTACTACTTCCATTTGATGAGTAACAATAACTATTGTTATACCCAGTTCCTGATTTATTTTTAAAAGTAATGATAGTATATCTTTGGTAGTCTTAGGATCTAATGCTGAAGTTGCTTCATCACATAATAATATTTTAGGCTCTAATGCTAATGCTCTTGCAATAGCTACTCTTTGCTTTTGACCTCCACTTAATTCAGATGGTTTAGAATTTATTTTTTCTTCTAAACCTACTAACTTAAGAAGTCCCATAACTTTAGACTTAATGTGGTTTTTATTATATTTCCATATTTCTAATGGAAAAGCTACATTATCAAAAACATTTTTTCTTTGTATAAGATTGAAGTTTTGAAAAATCATCCCCAAGTTTCTTCTAAAACTTCTTAAATCTTTGCCTTTTAAATTAGAGACATCATTCCCCATTACTTTTAAAAAACCGTTGTTGTATGATTCAAGACCATTAATACACCTAAGTAATGTAGATTTTCCTGCTCCACTATGTCCAATTATTCCATAAATCTCTCCTTCTTTTATGCTTATTGAAATATTGCTTAATACTCTTATTTCCTCAAAATTTTTTTCTAAATTACTAACTTCTATCATTAGATACCACCCCTTTACACATTTTATTGCTAAATTAAAATATATTTTTTATTTTTTGCCTATTGATGATTGTTTGCAAACTAAATTGTAAATTAAATTATGCATAAATTTTAACTTTGTTATAAATTTTATAAATAATAAATAAAGCGCCAGAGAATAAATCTCTAGCGCTTAATATACTAAATAAATTTACCCTCTCATCTATCAACTATATACGTTGCAGGATTTAGCACCATAAATGATAATTAATCATTTGGTTGCCGGGTTTCATAGGGCCAGTCCCTCCACCACTCTTGATAAGATATAACAAATATTAATTTTTAATTTATGTTTTAAATTATAATTTCATAATTTAAATTTGTCAATAATATTTTATATTAATTAAAAATATTATATATTTTCTTATATAAATTTAATGAATTTCAAATAACTAAAAATGTTTCATTGGCCTATTTAAATATTTTTCAATTAATCATCTATGATAAAAAATTCATCTATTATTTTATTATTTAATGTTGGTGAAAGTTCATTTAAAAGTTTTAATATTTCTTCTTTATTACTTTTTGCAATAGTTGGAACATAATCATTTTTATCATTTCTAGAAGATATCATAGTAGGAATAACTTTATATTCCATATTATTCAATTCATTGTTTTCTAAATTACATTTTATTTGTAAAATAAAAGTTCTTTTATCTTTAGGATTAAAATTTCCACCAAAACAAAAATTCCCCATAGAATAAGCAATTAGTTTTCCTTTATAATTTTCCATTGTTTGAATAACATGAGGATGAGATCCAATTACTGCATCAGCTCCACTATCTATTGTAAATCTAGCTAATTCTACTTGATTTCTCCCAGCTTCATATTCACTTTCAGATCCCCAATGAAAATAAGGTATGATAACTTTAACTCCTTGACTTCTTAATTCTTCTATATCATTACAAATTTTACTCTTTAATTCATCTGATATATTCCATCCCATATAACCTAAGAATCCAAACTTAATACCTTGTATATCTTTAACTATCTTATATTCTTCTCCACAAATATCAATATCCTTACTTTCGAGGGCTTTAACAGTATCTTTCATACCCTGGATTCCATAATCATAAATGTGATTATTAGAAATGGTTACCCCATCTATTGAAGAATTTTTAAGAATATTAACATAATCTTTTGGACCTTTAAAATTGAAAAATATTTCACCTCCTTTAGGTGCTTTAATTTTTGAGTCAGTAAAAGTAGTTTCTAAGTTTGCTAGAGTATAGTCATCATTTTTAAATAAATCAACAACGTTTTTCATAAAATATAAATAATCTTTATTATTATTAAATGCCTCTGGTAAACTATTATCATATCCAAATTTTTCATCTGTACCTAATGTTAAGTCTCCAATTATAGATATCAACACTTCCTTATTTTCATTAGAAATACTCTCTAACTTTATTTTATTTTTTGAATCTACTTCTAAAGTATTTTGGCTACCTAATTTCAAAATACTTAATATGGTGAAAATTGATAAAACAATTACAATTGTAGTAATATTCCTACGTTTTTTCTTTTTCCTTAATAGTTGCCTTCTATTTTTTTTATTTCTTCTATTTAAATATGTATGTTTATTATTCATGTGAGCTCCCTTTTATAATATTTTCAAAATATATATTATCCAATAAAACTAATAAATATGTTACAAAAAAGTATCTATTATAATTATAAAGATTATGAATAATATATAATTAAAAGTATTTATTATAATTATAAAGATTATGAATAATATATAATTAAGTGATAAATTTTAAATAATTTAAATTTATTAAATTATTTAAAATATTTTACGAAAACCATTGTTTATTGATAATATTTATTATATAATAAAGCTATAGAATATAAAAGGATAGGAGAGAAATAATATGAGTAATAATAAAAATTTAAACAAAGAAAAAGAATGTAATTGTACAGATAAATATGAAGTAACTTTTGAGGAAGAAAAATCTAAAGTAGATCCATCAAAACCATGTGATCCAACTAATCCAGATTATCCATGGGTTTCATGTGGTATAGATAAAAAAGAAACTAAAAAAAATGAGAATGAATAAAATTAATATACTTGTTTATCCATTCATATAATATATTTTAACCATAAAATAAAACTTTTTAAAAAATTAAAAATTTTATTTTCTTTAAAAGCATAAAAAATGAATCTATTTATTATAGATTCATTTTTTATATTTATCAATTATTTTATAGCACCTTTAGTTACTCCATTAATAATACCCTTTTGCGCAAATAAATAGAATACTAATATAGGTATTAATGCTAATAAGTATGATGCAAACGCTAAGTTATAATCTGTTCCAAATTGTGATTGAAATATAAATTGAACTAATGGAATAGTTGCAAAATCTGGATTACTTAATATTACAAGTGGTAACATAACATCATTCCAACACCATAAAGCTGTTAAAATTGCTACTGTTGCATGTATTGGTTTTAACATTGGAAATATTATTTTATAAAATACTTGCCAAGTACTAGCTCCATCAATTAATGCAGCTTCTTCTAATTCTATAGGGATAGATTTCAAGAAACCTACATATAAAAATACATTAGAAGATAATCCATACACTGTATACAAAAGTATTAAACCAATTATATTGTCCATATTCCAAACACTAACTTGTTTTACAAGTGGAAGCATTATAATTGGGAATGGTACAAACATAGCACTTAAAAAATAATAATACATTGCTTTATAGGTTTTCTTATGCATATTTCTAGCTATTGCATAACCAACCATCGAATTGGTGATAAGTGTCAATATAACTGCTGTTATTGTAATAGTTAAACTATTCTTTAATGCATTAAAGAAATTAGTCATTTCTATAGCTTTAGTAAAATTCTCAAAATGAAAAACCTTAGGTAACGAAAAAATTCCATTTACCATATCTTGTGGTGATTTTAAAGCTATAAGCACTGTAATTAATAAAGGAAAAATTATAGTTATAGTTCCTAAAATCATTAATATTGTTACAACCCAATTGGTTTTTTCATCTTTATTTACTTTATAACCTTTATTTCTTCTTGATTTATTAGCTACTGCAAACATTATAATTGCATCTCCCTTCTTTCAAGGATTTTTAATTGTAATAATGATATTGCAACTACAACTATAAAATAAACAACTGAGTTTGCTGATTGATATCCAAATTGGCTTCCATTAAAACCAGCTTTATATATCAATACAGCTATAGATTCAGTTGATCCTGATGGACCACCATTAGTAAGTGATATTATTTGATCAAATACATTTAAAAAGTTTTTCATTGCCAGAACCATATTTATAGTAAAAAATGGAGCTAGTAAAGGAAACGTTATCTTTTTAAATTGTATCCATTTATTTGCACCATCTATAGAACTTGCCTCATATACATCTTCCGAAATAGTTTGAAGTCCAGAAATATATATTATTGTGTTAAAGGCAATTGCTTGCCAAGATACTACTACTACTACACCAAGCCATGCTAAATTAGGATTTCCAAGTATACTTTTACTTAATACTTCACTTCCTATCGCTTGTCCTACACTTGTCAATATAAAAGTAAATATATAGTTAAATATATATCCAACTATTAATCCACCTAAAATATTAGGAATAAAATACATACCTCTTAATGCACTTTTAAATTTTATTTTAGAATTTAATCCTACTGCTAAAATTAAACTTATTACATTTACTATAATTGTTGAAAGTAATGCAAATTTAAATGTAAACATATATGAATTAAATATTCTTTCATCTGAAAATATACTTATATAATTCTTTAATCCTATAAATTTAAAAGTTCCAAATCCTCTCCAATTTGTAAAACTATAAGATATACCCTTTAATAAAGGTAGGGTATGAAAAACAAAAAATAGAATTACTGCTGGCATTGACATTAATAAAAAAACTCTTTTTTTCTCTTTCATGGCTAATCACCCCTATAAATTATTTTATTGTACCGCCCTATTCCATCTATCATCTAAACTGTTTAATAACTTATCTATATCCTTATCAAATAAATATGCTTGAGCTAAATCTGAAACTTGCATTGATGGTGGATAATGGTGATCTGGGAAATCTAAAACCATTCCATTTTTAAAATATGGATTTAAATCTTCTACAGTTTTATCTTGTTGATAAATATCTTTTATTGCTGGAATTGCAAATTGTTCTTTTGAATATTGTTGTACGTTTTCATTTTTAGTCATAAAATCTAAAAACTTAATTGCAGATTTCTTATGTTTTGAATCTTTAGGTAAAGCAAATAGTAAATCGATACCTGAAACAATATTGTTTTTACTTGCATCATTGTTTACTGGTAATACAAACATGCCTAAATTCATATCTGGATTTATTTTTAATATTTCCGGAATAACCCAGTTTCCTTGTATCATCATTGCTGCATTTCCTTGCGCAAAAGCCACATTTCCATCATTATATCCAATTCCAAAGTTATCATTGTGACCATACTCTAATAACTTAGATAACTTTTCAGCTATTGGTTTATATTGTTCTTTAAATGTAACTTCATTTTTTTTACGTTTAATAAAAAAATCTTTTGATTGAGTATTAGCTGTTAGGGCATTCCATGCTGGCATAGCAGTCCATGAATCTTTTAATGTAAAATAAAAAGGTGTAATTCCTGCTTCTTTTATCTTTTTAGCAACATTTAAAAATTCATCCCATGTTTTAGGTACTTTTAAATTTAATTTTTTAAAAATATCTTTATTGTAAACCACTCCTCCTGCATTACATGCATAAGGTATTCCACACAATGTGTTATTAGGTTCAAATTCTAAACTTTTTAAAACATTAATATAAGCTGGTTGTACTCTATATATAATTTCTTTTTCATTAGATAAATCTTCTAAAATACCTGCATCTACAAAGTCTCCATAATTCATTTCTCCTGCTATTGTTAATATATCTGGAACATCATTCTTTACCAATCTTGTTTTTAGCACTGTCACAGCTTCAGCTGGTGAACTAATTACTATATCTATATCTGGATTCTCTTTTTCAAACTTTTCTGCGAAATTTTTAAATGTATTTATAGCTTCTCGTTTACTAAGAAAAACCTCTACTTTTTCTCTTCCATCTGCACTTTTAATATCATTACTCTTACAACCAGTTAGAAGTAATGTAGATAAAAGGCAAACTGTTAAACAACTAATAAGAATCTTTTTATATTTCATTATGATAGCTATTTTTCTATAACTTATAAATTATAGAAAAATAGTACTCACCTCCTATTATTTAGAATATTTGTTTAATACATAACTTATTTCGAAAATCGTTTCCGAAATAAGCTATATATTTATTAAAGCATATGAAAATAAATAACAAGTTAAATATGAGATGAATATTTTGTGAAATACAATTACTTGATCTTTGCTAATGGTTTTGCTATTAGTAGGTTCCAAGGAAGACGTAGTTCACAAAATAAACTAGCATACTGACTAGTTGTTTATTTGAATGTGCCTAAATATGATATACTCTACATTCATAAGGTCTTAAACTTATATTTTCTAATGTTTTTTCATTACATTTATCATAATTTGATATAAGAAGCTTTTTATATTCTGATTTTATATTGCTAGGTAATTCAAAATTTATATTATTTCCAGTGAAATTACATATTACTAATAATTTTTCATCATTTAATGTTCTTACATATGCATATATTTCTTCACTATCATCTAATATTAAGTCATAATTTCCGTAAACTACTATTTTATTATTCTTTCTTATTTCTATAAGCTTTTTATAATAATTAAAAATAGAATCTTCATCATTTATTTGATTTGCAACATTTATTTTACTATAGTTAGGATTTAATTTAATCCATGGAGTTCCTGTTGTAAATCCAGCATTTTCACTATTATCCCATTGCATAGGTGTACGTGCATTATCTCTACCTCTATCATAAATTCCTTCCATCATTTCATCATGAGATCTTCCTTTTTTAACTACTAAATCATTATAAGCATTTATTATTTCTATATCTTTATAATCATTTAAATTTTCAAACTTTACATTAGTCATTCCTATTTCTTCACCTTGATAAATATAAGGAGTTCCTTTCATCATATGGAGACATGTAGCTAACATTTTAGCTGATTCTTTCCAATACTCTTTATCATTGCCAAATCTTGAAACAACTCTTGGTTGATCATGATTATTCCAATACAAGCTGTTCCAACCTTCATTTTCTAATCCTTTTTGCCATTTAGATAATATTTGTTTTAATTCTGTTAATTTGAAAGAATTCTTATGCCATTTCCCATATTTACCATTCCCTAGATCTGTATGTTCAAATTGAAACACCATATTAAGCTCATTTCTATCTTCACCAGTATATAATTTAGCTTCCTCCACATTTACACCGGGCATTTCCCCGACTGTTATTAAATTTTTGTCTCTTAAAACTTTTTCATTTATTTCATATAAAAATTCATGTATTCTTGGACCATTCATAGAATACTTACTAAAATCACCATTTATCCCATCAGGAAATTCTTGATTTTTAGAAATAAAATTAATAACATCCATTCTAAATCCATCTATTCCTTTATCTAACCACCATTTCATCATAGAATGAACTTCATTTCTTAAGTCAGGATTTTCCCAGTTTAAGTCTGGTTGTTTTTTAGAAAATAAATGTAAATAATACATGTCTGTCTCTTTGTCATATTCCCATGCTGAACCACTAAAACAAGATATCCAATTATTTGGAGGCTGATTATTCTTACCTTTCTTCCATATATAATAATCCCTATATTTATTGTCCTTTGATTTCCTGCTTTCTATAAACCACTTATGTTCATCTGATGTATGATTTACAACTAAATCCATCATTATTTTTATTTCTTTTTCATGAGCTAATTTAAGTAACTCATCAAAATCAGCCATAGTACCAAACTCATTCATTATATCTTTATAATCACTTATATCATAACCATTATCATCATTAGGTGATTTATATATAGGTGAAAGCCAAATTACATCTATACCTAATTCCTTTAAGTAATCTAATTTCTCTATAATTCCTCTTAAATCTCCAATTCCATCCCCATTACTATCTTTAAAACTTCTAGGATAAATTTGATATACTACACTTTCTTTCCACCAATTTTTTTTCATAAAAAACTCCTCCTTTTATTTTAAATATGTATTAAATATCAATTATTCTACGCCATAATTTAAATAAATTATATTTTAAGTTAACCGATTACGTAACCTTTAAAAATAAAATGGTTTACTTTAACCATTTTACTGTTTCTCTTTCTACTATAGTATGATTCATGATTATCTGTTCATTGAAACAACTTCCATTTAACATACTTAGAATTTCATTAAACGCCTTACATCCCATCTCATATAATGGTTGTGATAATGTAGTTAATGGAGGTATAGACATTATTGCAACTTTAGTATTATCATACCCTACTATTGATAAATCATCTGGCACTCTAATATTTTTTCTATAAGCAACATTTAAAACCCCTACTGCCATATCATCACTAGCTACAAATATAGCTGTAAATTGTTTTTTTCTTTCCAATAAAGTATTCATACAATCAATTCCACTTTTATAAGAGAAATCTCCATATGTAATTAAATCTTTATCCACATTTATTCCATAATCAGAAAGTGCCTTAACATATCCTTTTACTCTAGGTAAACCTGCTATTGGATCATCTTTTGTACCACTTATCATAGCGATTTTACGGTGACCTCTATCTAATAAATATTTAGTTGCAGTATAAGCTGCTGATAGATCATTTACTTTTATATTAGGCATATCATATTTAGGAGATGTTGTAGATATAAGTATATATGGAATATCTAATTTTTTTAAAGCTTTATAATATTCATCTTCTATTTTTATACTTACAATAATTACAGCATCTAATTGCCTTTCCTCTAAAATTTTTAGATATGCTAAAGTTCTTATTCCTTTAGAACCAGCATTACAAAGTATAACACTATAGTTATTTTCATGTGATGCATCTTCTATTCCACGAATAATTTCACCATCAAAACTTGTAGATACATCAGGTAAAATTACACCTATAGTTCTTGTTGTATTAGTTGATAATGATCTGGCAATAGCATTTCTTTTATAACCAATTTCATCCACTACTTTAAGAACTCTAAGCCTCGTTTCTTCAGAATATCCTCCTAAATCATTTAGAACCCTTGATACTGTAGCTACAGATACTTTGGATAATTTTGCTACATCTTTTATTGTTGATGCCATGTTAATACCTCTTTTTTTCTCAGGTTAATCGATTACTTAAATATACAGTATCATATTTTAATATATATATCAATAAGTTAAAATACTAAAATTATTTACTTACATATTAAATATATTCCTGTATAATACCATAAATTACAATGTTACTATAATAAAAAATTTTAATTTTTTTTATATTTAATGTATAAAATTTTTTCGCTTGTCCATAATATAAATGTATCCACAATATCATAATAATCATTAGTCCCCTTAAATTAGTATAATGTTTTGTTGTTATACTATACGAATTATTTATTTACGAAGAAGACTCTCCATTATATAATAATGAAGAGTTTTCTTATTTTCTAATTACATTTTAAATAATTATTTTTTTAGTATTCCTAAGTTTAATTATTCAGTCTAGTTTTACTTATACCTCTATGAACACTTTTTAAAACATAATATTATTTTTTAGACACATATTTATTATTTTTAATATAAAATCTCCATGGAAAATCTCTAGCTTCTTCTGCATAATCTATTCCAATTCTAGTTGTCTCAATAATTTTATAACTTTCACAACTATTTTCTATATATAAATCATCTTTCTCATAAAGTATTTTATAATTATCTTTCTTATCTATCCCAAAAGCCATACATAACTTTGATGGACCATTAGTTAGTTCTTTCTTTTTAGCTGAAGATAACTCTCCATATTTTTTATTGAATCTTTTTAAAGATATATAGTCAAAATTATTTAAAGGTTCTAATGCTCTAATTAAAACTCCTTGACCATCATCATTTTCTCCACTTATTACATTAAAACAGTGATAAAGTCCATATATAAAATAAACATAAGCTATTCCGCCTTCTCTAAATAGAGGTTCTGTTCTTTCAGTTCTTCTTCCATTATAAGCATGTGATGCTTTATCAATTGATCCAATATATGCTTCTGTCTCTACTATTCTTCCTTTTAAAATAACACCATCTATCTCTCTAACTAATATTTTCCCAAGTAACCCTTTTGCAACTTCCAAAGCATCTCTTTTATAAAAATTCTTATTTAAAACCAATCAATTATCACATCCTCTTATTTGAAATTATTTCCCTAAGTCTTATTTTAACTAAATTTTTATATTTTATTACAACACTATTTAAAATATAAATTAATTTCATTATGTTTAAATATATGTTTATATTTTAGTGTTATTAAATTACATGGCCTTTAAACTTTATACTATAATATAAATAACCTCTTAATATATGTTAAATATCTAAAAGTACTACTTTATCAGATTTTAAACTTTCTTTTACATCTATTATTCTTTGATTAGATGATCCTCTAAATTTTAGCCCATCTTCTTTTTTATCTTCTTCAAATTTTCCATCTACTAATACATCTATATTGTTTATTAAATCTTTCCAACCTTTACGTTTTTCTAAATTATTCATTATAAATTCAAAGGTATAACCTGTATAAGACCAAATATTTTTGTTATTCTCCTTGAATATTTTAGCCATATAAGAAAGTTGTTCTGCTCTTTCAAAAGGATCACCACCACTAAATGTAATACCTTTTACCATCGGATTACATAAGACATCTTCTATTAATTCATCCATATCTCTTTCTTCTCCACCATTAAAATCATGAGTATCTGGATTAAAGCATCCCTTACAATTATGTATACATCCTTGTGAAAAGAAAACTCTTCTTATTCCTGGGCCATTTACTAAACTTTCATATGCAATACCTGCTAAACGTATTTTTTTATCCAAAACGAAACACATCCTTTAATTCTTAGAATACAATGTAGAAATTAAACTTCAATAATTAAAATTCACTATTACATTTATGATTTATTATATATCTATCCTTTAAATATAGGAAACATAATATTGATTTTAAAACAAAAAAATAGAAAAGCTATAAGCAGTTATTTAGCCTTAAGCTTCTCTAAAATTAATTTTAGTTATCATATCAAATTTTGCATATAAAAACTAATTGCTTTTATTAGAATAACATCCTAAATTAACTGAAAAATCAATTCTTTTTCTTCAAAATCTTTTACTGGCATAGGTTTTGCGTACAAATACCCTTGTGCATTATTGCAACCTAATCCACTTAAGAATTCAGCTTGTTCATTTGTTTCTACTCCTTCACATATAACATTTAAATCTAATTCTTTTACCATTCTAACAATATTGGATATTACTATTTTTCCTTTTTTAGAGCTATCCTTACTATTTAAAAATTCTCTATCAAGTTTAATTGTATCAATAGGTAAATCCTTTAATATATTAAGCGAAGAAAGACCAGTTCCAAAATCATCTAATGATATACTAAATCCAATTGCCTTTAATCTAAGAAGTGCTTCTAATATATTATCATAATGATTAAATATAGCACTTTCTGTAATTTCAATTTCTATTAAGCTTGGATCTATATCATATTTATTAAATATTGAATTTATATTTCTTATAAAATGTTCCACATTCTTTAAATTAATTCTTGATATGTTAACAGATATAGGAATCAATTTAATATTATTTTTTTTCCATTGATCTATTTTTGAACATACTTCTTCAAAAATAAACATATCCAAATTAACTATAAATCCATTTTTCTCAAATAAAGGTATGAATTCTATTGGATTTATTAAACCTCTTTTAGGATTATTCCATCTTACAAGAGCCTCTGCACCAATGCATCTTTTCAAATTTATATCATATTTGGGTTGTAAATATAATTGAAACTCTCTATTTTTTAATGCACTATACATAACATCCTCTATTTGTTTTTGTTGTATTAATTTACTTTGTAATTGTATATCATAAAATCCTATAAATTCATTGCAATTACTTTTTGACGTTTCCCTTGCAAAAGCTACATTATCAATCATTTTATTTATATCTTCTTCAGTTCTATCAACAACATATACTCCATATGAAAGAGAAAAATTAGGTATTTCTTTAATACCTCTATCAAAAAATCTCATATATCTATCCAATTCATTAATTTTGTTTATAATTTCATTTTCACCATTATGCTTTAATAGCAATATAAACAAATCATCTCTTACTCTACAAAATATTTCTTCATGGGATAGTTTACTATTTAAAATATCAGATATATGTTTTAATAATAAATTTCCAGTTTTATATCCCCATATATCATTTATTATTTTAAATCTAACTATATCAAATTCTACTAATGCATATGATGAACCCCTATTTACTTGTAAGAGTTCTTTTAAATCCATCTTAAATTTAGTTAAAGTTTTTCCGCCAGTAATATCATCAATAAATGCTATATCTTTAATTAATTTTTCTTTCTTATTTCTATACAAATTTATATAAATTAAAAGTGCTAAAAATATTAATATAATAAAACTAGCTAATATGGTCATTAAAAACGTTATGCGATATTGTTTTTCATGTATATTTGATGCGTCTATTAAAGATAAAACATAGTATTCATGAAAATCATTTAATTTAGAATATGATAAAATATATTTATTTTTATTTAATGTAATAAATATAGAATCATCCTTTTCATTAGTTAAATCATCTTTTAATATCTCAAAGTCATTTAAATCATTATATGAAAATATATTATTATCTTCTAATATATTAAGTAATTGACCTGATCCTATTAATATATGACCATTTTTATCTAATATATATGTTTCAACTTGTTGATAAAATTTAGAATTAGATATAAATGCTTTTTCTATATCTTTAAATGATAATGTTCCATATAATGCACCCTGAATTTTGTTGTTACAAAATAGTGATGTAATATATATAAATACTTTTTCACCTGTTTTTAAATCAGTATCTACTCTTAATATATCTTCATTAGTTTTCTTCCATTCTTTAAAATAATTTTTGTTATTAATATTACTAATTGAACCATTAATACAACTTAAAGTTCCATCATTACTTACTATTCCAGTTGTTAAAAAATCTTTTTTTTCTTCCAACTTTAAAAAATTCATAATATCGTCTTTCTTGAAATCGTTTAATTTATTGAGAATACCTGATATTTGTTTCATATATTGTATGTTATCTTTTAAATTATAATTTATAAACATAGAGTTATTTTCTGATGCTTTTACCATAACAGATTTATTGCCTTTAGTTATTACTTGATTAACTTCTATTATGCTTACAGAAAATCCAATTAATATTAAAATTATAATAACAAAAATAGGTATAATATAAGTAAAAATCCTGTTTTTAAATTTGTTATTCATACATACCTCCTAACTCTTAATATAATTACTCTAAAGGCCTGATAACAAATACTTGATTAATTTGTAATTTATTGTATATGAATATATTACCATATTTTGTTATGAACTTGAATTAAAATAAAAAAAGACTTTCTTAAATTTTTATTTTGTTTAAGAAAGTCTTTTTTAATATATTAAATTTTTAAGAATTAAATTTTACATAATTTAATCTTCCACCTGCTCTTATAACATCTATCTCTTTTGATGTTAATTTAACTAATGCTTCTATTTCAATATTTTTGGTCGAATTTTTAATTTTTAATAATCCATTATCCAAACTACCTTTTATATCTTCTATAATTAAATCATCAATTAAATCTAACTTTTCATAATCTAAAGGATCTTTAAACTCAATTGGTACTATTCCATTATTTATTAAATTTGCTTTATGTATTCTAGCAAATGATTTTGCAATAACTGCCTTTACACCTAAGTATAAAGGAGCTAGTGCTGCATGTTCTCTACTTGAACCTTGACCATAATTTTCTCCTGCTACTATAAATCCTCCATTAAATTCTTTAGCTCTCTTAGGAAATTCTGTATCTATTGTATTAAAACAGAATCCTGAAAGATATGGTATGTTAGATCTAAATGGTAATAATTTTGAATTAGAAGGCATTATATGATCTGTTGTAATATTATCCTCTACTTTAATTAATACCTTACCATCTATATTATTTTCAAGCTGCTTATTTATTGGGAATGGTTTTATATTAGGACCTCTAACCACTTCAACTTCTTCATTAGCTTTAGCAGGTGCTAAAATCATTGAATCATCTATGATAAACTTCTCAGGCATATCTACTTTTATATCTACAGCCATTTCTCTTGGATCAGTTAAATAACCTTTTATAGCTGAAACTGCTGCTGTTTCTGGACTTACAATATATATTTGTCCTGATAATGTTCCACTCCTACCGTAAAAATTTCTGTTTACAGTTCTTAAAGATATTCCATTTGTTCCTGGTGCTTGCCCCATTCCAATGCATGGACCACAAGAATTTTCAAGTATTCTTGCTCCCGAACTAATTATATCTGCTAATGCACCATTTCTTGCAATCATCTCCATAACTTGTCTTGAACCTGGTCCAATAACTAAACTTACATCTTTATTAACTTTATTTCCTTTTAATATTTTAGAAACTTTCATCAAATCTTCATAAGAAGAATTAGTACAACTTCCTATAAATACTTGATCAACTTTTATTTTTCCAGCTTCTTCAACACTTACAACATTATCTGGACTATGAGGTTTGGCAGTTAATGGTTTTAAATCACTTAAATCTATAACTATTTCTTCATCATATACTGCATCTTTATCAGCTTTTAATTCTATCCAATCTTCTTCTCTACCTTGAGCCTTAAAAAATTCTAAAGTTCTCTCATCACTAGGGAATATTGATGTTGTAGCACCAAGTTCAGCACCCATATTAGTTATTGTGCCTCTTTCTGGAACTGATAGACTCTTAATACCTTCTCCACAATATTCAAATACTTTTCCAACTCCACCTTTTACAGTACATATTCTAAGTACTTCTAAAATTACGTCTTTTGCTGCTACCATTTTATTAAGTTTTCCTTTAAGTTCAACTTTAACAACCTTAGGTGTGTTTATATTGTATGCTCCGCCACCCATTGCAAGAGCTACATCTAAACCACCCGCTCCCATTGCAAGCATTCCAACACCACCAGCTGTTGGTGTATGACTATCTGAACCTATAAGAGTGTCTCCTGGAGTAGCAAATCTTTCTAAAAATATTTGATGGCATATTCCATTACCAGGTTTTGAAAAATACACTCCATACTTAGAAGCTACTGTTTGAATAAATTTATGGTCATCTGCATTTTCAAATCCTTGTTGAAGCATATTATGATCAATAAATGCTACAGACTTCTTAGTTTTTACTCTATCTATTCCCATTGCTTCCAATTGAAGATATGCCATTGTTCCAGTTGAATCTTGCGTTAATGTTTTATCAATTTTAATTGAAATTGGTTCACCTGTATTTAAAATTCCTTCAACAATATGCTTCTTTAAAATCTTATAAACTAAATTATCTCCCACGTTTCTTCCCCCTATTATTGCTTATAATTTAATTATTTTTACTTATTTAATCTTTTATAATCTTTATATAATTGAACAACTTCTTTATCAAAAAGTCTTCTCTTTAATCTAACAGATGTTGATCTAACTAATTCTAATATTCTTGATGCTTCCTCTTTAGTAAGTTCTATTCCATACTCGCTAAATTTATTTTCAACTGATGCACGACCTGAATGTTTTCCAATAACAATTTGCCTCTCAAGACCTACAATTGAAGGATCAAAAGCTTCATAGTTTGTTGGATCTTTCAATGCACCATCAGCATGAATTCCAGATTCATGTGCAAACATATTACTTCCAACTATTGCTTTCCATTTTGGTAGTTCTCTTCCTGATGCTCTTGATACATATTCAGAAAGATCTTTGAACATTGTTGTATTAATATCACCCTTATAACCATATACAATCATCAATGCCATAAGCACTTCTTCTAATGCTGCATTACCTGCTCTTTCTCCAAGTCCATTAACAGTTACTCCAACATGTGTTGCTCCACCTTGAATTCCTGCTATAGCATTTGCAGTAGCCATACCAAAATCATTATGTGTATGCATTTCTATATTAAATTTAGTTGTATCATAAAGCTCTTTAATTCTTTTTTGGATATTAAAAGGACCCATAATACCTACTGTATCACAATATCTAAATCTATCTGCTCCAGCTTGCTTTGCTGCTTGAATAAATTGAATTAAAAACTCTTGATCAGCTCTCGATGCATCCTCCCCATTGACAGATACATAAAGTCCATTCTTTTTAGCAAATTCAACCGATTTAACCATATTTTCTAATACCCATTGTCTTGATGTTTTAAGTTTATGTTGAATGTGTATATCTGATACTGAAATAGATATTGCTACTGCATCAACACCACAATCTATTGATTGCTCTATATCACCTATAACAGCCCTATTCCATGCCATTATGCTTGATTTTAAATTTCGTTTAACAATTTCTTTTATTGCATTCTTTTCATCTCCGCCCATAGTAGGTATGCCAACTTCTAATTGATCTATACCAAGTTCACTTAGCATTTCTGCAATTGCTATCTTTTCGGCATTAGCAAAAACTACTCCTGCTGTTTGTTCCCCATCTCTAAGAGTAGTATCAACTATATTAATTTCTTTATCAGTATTTATACTTTTAACTGACATTTTAACTCCCCCTTAATATTTTTTTATTGCTATTGCTGTTATTATTAAGTTTTATTTATTTATAATTATACACCATAGATGCCTATAATGAAATAACAATTTTCTTATTTTTGCATTAAAATATTGGTATTCTTTCAATATTTATTCGTATATAAAGTATTTTGTGCGAAAAAGCCCTGTTTATTGCAGGTTTTTTTTAGATTTATTCATTTTTATGAATTGATATAATATTATAACTTTTTTGTAATTATAACCATATATAAGTATGTATTTTAAAAAATTTTATAAAAAATAACATAACATAAAAAAATCGATGATTAACAGTCATCGATTTTTTATACTATACCCCTTCTAAACATAATATATATGAATAACTTTAGTTAAAAGTGATACTTTTTTAGACATTAAAAAATGAGGATACTATAAAGTACCCTCATCTAAATTTATGTTTTTAGATTTAATAATGTTTCTTATGACTTTCTAAATGAGATATTCTATCTGTTCTTTCTTGATATTTTCCTGGCCCAAATCTCTCATCTAAACTTAAATATCCTGTTACTCTACTTACCCCTTGTATATCATTACTTCCACAAGTTGAACATTTACTTTCATTACTGTGTAAATAAGTTCCACAATTTTTGCAATATCTTATATGGAAATTTACCCCCATATAACTTATATTAGTATGCTTATATGCATAATTTATTATATCCATAACAACTTCTTCATTTGGAAAATCATCTACTTCTATATATGTTATATGTCCTCCATTACAAAGTTTATGATAAGGAGCTTCTATATCAATTTTATCTTTTATTGATATAGCATATCCTACTGGTACATGATAACTGTTAGTATAATACTCTTTGTCTGTAACTCCTTGTACACTTCCAAATGTTTTTTGATCTTGTTTTATAAATTTACCTGATAATCCTTCAGCTGGTGTTGCATAACAACTCCAATTCAAACTATATTCTTCTGTTAATCTATCACAATAAGATCTTATATGTCCTATTATCTTTAATCCTAATTCTTTAGCTTCTTCTGTTTCACCATGATGTTTACCAGTCAATGCAATTAAAGCTTCTGCAAGACCTATAAATCCTATGCCCCAAGTTCCTTGTTTTAATATTGGTTCTATAGAATCTTCTGGATCTAAATTTTCTGAACCCACCATCAAATTTTGACCAGCTATAAATGGTAAATCTTTAACTTTTAAGTTCTTTAATACCCCATATCTATGCAATAAAGAATCCTTAGCTAAAGATAGTCTTGCATCTAAAATATTAAAGAATTTTTTTATATCGCCTTTAGCTTGTAACCCTATTCTAGGCAAATTAATAGTAGTTGGTGCTATATTTCCTCTACCTTTACACCCTGGTTCTCCATTTACATTTTTCATAAGATAAGTTCTACATCCCATAGTTGCAGGAACATATCCTTTATCATAATATTCTTTATTAAAATCTGCATCAATATTCATAAAAGTAGGATTCATTCTTTTAGCTGCTACTCTACATGCTAATTTATATAAATAGTAATATGGATCGTTCTCTTCTCTATTAACGCCATCTTTTACTCTAAATATTATGTTTGGAAAAATTGGTTGCTCTCCCTTACCTAATCCCTTTTCATATTCTAAAAGAAATACTTCACAAATTAGTGCTGCATCTTTATTATTAGGTATTCCTATATTTACTGAACTAAAAGGTACTTGTGAGCCTGCTCTTGAATGCATTGTATTTAGATTATACATAACTCCTTGCATAGCTTGATGAACTCTTTTTCTTAAAGTTTTCTCTACTAATTTATCTATTTTTTCTTTTGATATTTCTAATTCTTCTAGTTCTTTTTTTATTTCTTCTCTTGTTGGGGCAACAAAAACTCCTAAATCATTATCAAAATCAGGATGAGATTGTCCTCCAAACATATCATTTTGAGTAGATTGTAATAATATACATGATAATTCCGCTGCTGTTTCTATTCTTTTAGGTACATTTATTGTCCCATATCCAGTATTAAATCCATTTAATAAAATTTCCTTAGTCGGTATATGAAGACAATTAGTAGTTAAGTTATAACTATCTAAATCATGATAATAAAGATCACCTGTTTCATGTGCTTTTGATAATTGTTTAGGCATATTAGCTAAATTATGCCACTTATTAGATTCAGAAGCTATTCTTAATAGTTTAGAACTGAAATTATTTCCTACATTAGCATTATCTCTATCTGTTTCAACACCTATTTTTTCTATTGCTTTCATTAAATCTGATTTTATATCTCTTACTCTTGTTCTTTCTCTTCTATATGATGAATATGCAAAAGCTATGTCTTTATCCTCTTCATTTAAAGCCTTTTCAACCAAGTTTTGTATTTCTTCTACTGTAATCTTTTGTTTTTTTGTATCTTCAATATAAGTAATTACCTTTTGTACAGTTTCTAAAACTTGACTTTCTTTTAAAGTTACCCCTATTTCTAGCGCAGCACCTTTAATGGCTTGAGCAATCTTCTCACCATTGAACTCAACCGTTCTCCCATCTCTTTTTACAACATATAGCATTTTGCTTCCCTCCATGACACAATATATAGTACATTAATAATACTGTACTATTATACTTGATTAAATATTCCTTAGCAATACCATTAATGTTTAGTTTTATTGGTGAATTTTTTTAATTACTAGTGAATACGTCTTTTTATCTCTATCTTTAGTTAAATTTTAAGCCTGTTTTCAATTTGACTTATAATTTAACTTATTGTAATTAATATTATCTAATAATTTATCGCTATTGCTAATATTATCACTATTGATATAGTTATCAATAGTGATATAATTAAATAATAGACTATATTACTAGGAGGAATTTTATTGGATAAAATTGCATTACTAACAGACAGTGCATCAGATATATGTACTGAAGACTTAAATAAATATAACATAAACTTATTACCTTTTAAAATTATTTTCTCTGACAAAGAATATGATGATAAATTAGAAATAACGTCTGATGTTCTTTATGAATTATTGCCTAGAGAAATTCCTAAGACATCATTACCGAGCATTGAAAGACTTAACAATATTCTTAATAGATTAGCTGATGAAGGATATACTCATGCTATTATAGTTACAATATCTAATGAATTTTCAGGAACTTATAATTCAATGAGATTAGCTTGCGAAGATTTTGATAGACTAAAAACTCATGTATTTAATTCAAAAAGCTTGAGTATGGCTGAAGGTGTAGTAGTATTAGAGGCTGCAAAACTTATTGAAGAAGGAAAGTCATTTGAAGAAATAGTGCGTTTACTTCCAGACTTAAGATCTAAAATAGATATATTCTTTACTATTGATACTTTAGAATATTTAAGAAAAGGTGGAAGAATAGGACGTGTTGCTGGTACTATAGGAGATGTTCTTAATTTAAAACCTGTTATAACAATAGATGAAAATGGTTCTTTCCGTACTTATTGTAAAGCTCGTGGTAAAAAACAATCTACATCAAAGTTATTAAAAATAGCTAAATCTTATACTGAGAATAATAAATGTAAGTTCTGGGTTATGGATGGTAATGCACTTGATGATGCACAAACATTATGTGAAAATATTAAAAATTTAAATAATGTAGTTGATTGTAAGTTAGGATATAGCATCGGTCCTGCACTTGGTGTTCATACTGGTCCTGGTCTTTTTGGATTTATTGTTGAAAAGGTAGATTAGGTATGTCTGATTTTAATTTTTCTGATATAAATGATATAAAAAATGAAGAAAAAAGATTATATGAAGAATATAAAAATAAACTTTCTGAATTAAAGAAAGTAAAAAAAGAAAAAGAAGCTGTAGGTCAGGTTTTTACTAAAGGACTTTTACCTATATATGTTTTATATATATTATCTTTAAATCCAACAAATGGAAATGAAATCTCAAACCAAATAGGTATAAGAACCAATGGTAAATGGATTCCTAGCACTGGAGGAATATATCCTATATTAAAAAAATTAGAAAAAGATGATCTTATTGTAGGTGTATGGGATAATCCTAATAAAAAGTTTCAAAAAATATATCATTTAACACAAAAAGGAAAAATAGAATATGAAAATAAGAAAAAACTTTTAAAACCTAAAATTGAACAATCATTAGAGGTTTTTAAAATTATATATAATGATCTTTATTAAAATTAAAGTATTGTTTTAGGCATATGAAAATAAATAACAAGTGAAAGATGTGAAGGATATTTTGTGAAATATAATGACTTGAGTTCTGCTAATAGTTGTTCTATTAGTAAATTACAAGGAATAAGTAGTTCACAAAATAAACCAGCATACTGACTAGTTATCTATTTGAATATGCCTTAAAATAATTTATATTTTAAAACAAAATATTTCTATATTTAATAATCTTCAAATAATAAGATTTATAAATTTAACACCAAAATAATTTCTTTATAATATTAATGCATATTTATTTAAGTAATACTAAAAATATTATTAAAGGATGGTGTTAATTTATGAAAGACTTTATTATTGATTCAACTTATAAAGAAGATATTGTAATAGATAAGAATAATATTAATTCAATAATGCCATATAATAATATTACAAGTAATTCTTATAATGGCTCTAAAGTTAATTTAAATGATATTTCATCAAATTATGCTACTCATCATAATAAAGATAGCAAATTTAACCCTTATAACATAGTTGACTACCTATAATTATACAGGTAAAATATATATTATAGTGCTAGGGGAGCCTTTGGCTGAGATTTGATTATTTCATAAACCCTCGGAACCTGATCCAGTTAATTCTGGCGTAGGAAAGTATAACCTTTCAATATGTATAATTATACTAAAATGAATAATAATCATTAGTATAATTTATTATTCATTTGAATAATAAAAATTTATATTTATCGGTTTACAATCTCCTAAGCACAATTAAGGAGGTTTTTTTTATGAGTATTTTTAATGATTGGGCAGAACAAATTTCAAATTTATATAATCATTTGCCCCAAAATGTACAAACTGTTATATCAGACCCATTATCAATTATCACACTGCTAGGATGTATTGTTATACTAGTAGTATTAGTAAAAGCAAAAAAAATTAAATTTACACCTCAATTAATTGCTAGAATAGGTATTGCATTAGCTTTAGCAACAATACTAAAAATTTTTAGAATCTATCATTTTCCTCAAGGAGGAAGTATAACTTTTGGTAGTATGGTACCTATTTTACTAATTGCATTCATGTATGGTCCTCAAGTTGGTTTTCTAACAGGATTTCTGTATGGAATGATAACTTTATTTATGGATCCATATATCTTACATCCAATTCAAGTATTATTTGATTATCCATTGCCATTTTTATGTTTAGGTATAGCTGGATTTTTGCCAAATAAAAAATATTTAGGTGTAATACTAGCAGTTTTGGGTAGGTTTATATGTCACTTTATTTCTGGAGTTGCTTTCTTTGGATCTTTTGCCCCTGAAGGAATGTCACCAGCATTATATTCACTGTCGGTAAATGGTCCTATTATCGGAATAGAAGGAATAATATGCTTGGTTATAATAGCTGCATTACCTATAGCAAGAATCATTTCAGTTGTATCAAATAGAAAAGTAACAACTTAAATATTAAAAAATGTGGTGTGAAAATAAACTTTCAACACCACACTTTTCTTATTCTACTGAAATTGCATTAACTGGACAGCTTGTTTCTGCTTCTTTTGCTGAATCTTGAGCCCCACTTGGTACTTCATCAATTATAACTCCAGCCTTTTCATCATCTTGCATATCAAAACATTCTGGACAAATTGATGGACACAATCCACATCCTATACAAGTATCTTTATCTACATTTGCTTTCAAAAAACTCACCCTTCCATTATGAGATTACTTTTATAGTATTCCCTAAGAAGGATGAGTTATGTATACTACTAATATAAAGCTTCAAATATTAATGAATATAAATCATTATCTATTACATAATCCTCTGCTTTTCCACTTTCTAATGCCGCTGTTAATTCTACATTAATAGGTAATTCCCCAATTAAAGGTAATCCTAAATATTCTGCATGTTCATCAGAAGATTTAGTACTAAATACTCTTATCTTTTTATCACAGTCTGGACATTTAATATATGCCATATTTTCAACTACACCTCTAATTTTTATACCTATCTTTTTAGCCATTATAACTAATTTTTTAACAATCATAGATACCATATCTTGTGGAGTTGAAACTATTATCACTTCAGTAATAGGGAATTCTTGCATTACTGTAAGAGCTATATCACCTGTACCCGGTGGCATATCTATAAGTAGATAATCTAATTCTCCCCAATTAGTTTCCATAAACATTTGCTTTAGAACTCCTGTAATTACTGGACCTCTCCATATAACTGGCTCTTCTTCAACTGCAGTTAAAAGGTTCATCGATATAACCTTTATTCCTGAGTTAGTAGTTACAGGTTCAAATTTTACTCCTTCATTTTCTAAAGGAATTATTTTTCCTCTTTTTTCATTTATACCAAAAAATCTAGGCATAGATGGTCCTGTTATATCTGCATCCAAAACTCCTACTTTATATCCTTTTTTAGCTAAAGTAGTTGCCATTATTCCTGTAACAGTAGATTTTCCTACTCCACCTTTACCACTAATAACACCTATTACATTTTTAATTTTTCCATATGTAGGGATCATTTTAGGTATACAATTTTCACATCCTTGCCCCTTTGATCCACATGAATCTTTACTTGCACAATTGTCACAGCTTCCCATTTTAACTTCCTCCTCTTACCATTCATTAGGTACTTTGTTTACTTCTCCCATATCAATATCCCAATTTCTAAAATTATATTCTGCTAATATATAATAAGTATTAAATACTTTATTTTTCTTATTATCAACAGTAACCATAGTTTTAAAAATAGTACTATTATATCCTCTATTTTTAACTTTAATTATTGTATCAAATTCATTAGAATTATTCTTTATAACTTGTGCATTAGGAATGATTTTTGTAATATCTTTTTCAAACTCTTGTAAATCAGTTGAAAGTATATACTTTAAGCAATCAATATCACCACTTATATCTATTCCTACTTTGTTAGAATTTCCTATATTAGATTTTTCAGCTTCTAATACTGATAAAATTGTTTGATAATACACATATTGAAAATTTCTAGGTTTTCTTATAAATGATAAGTTTTGTATTATTATATCATCTAAACGATTGGAAATTGAAAAATATTCTTCATCACTAAAGAAATTACCTTTTTCTCTTTCATCCGCACCAACTATATAACTATACTTTTTAACTTCATCTCCCATGCAAATTTCAAAATAATAATCTGGATCCATTGAACTTTTCTCAGATACTTTTTTACCATCTGACAATAATTTATACATATCATTTATTGCATTAGGTTCAGTAATTATAAATCTAAACCCAGTATCTCTAGCACTTTGAATTATAATTTTATCTACTTTATTCTGTTTTATATATTCAAAATTATTATTTTTCATTCCTAATTTAATTGCCAATTTATCATAAGAACTACACCCAACTAAAATAGAGGTAATAGAAATTAAAGTCAAAATCAATATAAAAATTTTTTTCTTAAACAACTTATTTATTCGCTCCCTTAAAAAATTTATGAAAATTAAATATAATTAATCCAAGAATCAATGTAAATATAGCTATAAATTGAGATGTAGATAATAAACCAACATTTCCCCTTGGATCATTTCTAAAAAACTCTACCATAAACCTTCCTATACTATATATTATAAAATACATAGCTACAACTTTACCTGATTTCTTTCCTTTTTTAGAGTAATATAAAAGAAAAAATCCTAGTAAAAAATCAAATATAGATGAATAAATTTGAGTTGGATGTAAATGAACACCTGATGGTGCAAGTGAATTTATTGGAAATTCCACTCCTATTGGAAGATTAGTTTGTTTGCCATAACAACATCCTGCTAAAAAACAACCTATGCGTCCAAATCCTTGAGCAATGGCTAAACATGGTGCAACTAAATCCAAAACATCGAAAACTTTCCATTTCTTTCTTTTACAATATAAATATATTGTAACGGCTCCTAATATTAAAGCTCCATATACTACAAATCCATATCCAAAATTCAACAATATACTTGGATCACTTAATATGCTATTAAATTCAGTTATAATAAAAAGTAATTTTCCACCTATTACTCCACCAACTACAGTTAAAATAATTAAATTTAATAAAGAATCTTCATCATACCCCTTTTCTTTTCCTTTTTTTAAAAACAAAGAGGATGCTACAAGTATACCTATAGCAATCATTAAACCATAACTTTTTATTTCTAGACCAAACGCCTTAAATAAAATTATTTTCATGCGTATCTCCTTAAAATATTTAAGTATCATAGATGAATTATCAATTCCTCTATGATACTTAAATTATAATACTTATACATATTAATATCAAATCTTATTAACTTTGTATGTTTATCTTAGATATTATTGTATTAAAAACGGTTTTTACATTTTCTTTATAATCATCCTCTTTTATATTAAATAAAACTTTTATAATTTTACCATCGTCACTATTTATATAATAACAATTATTTTCAAATGTATAACCTTTTTTTACTTTAGTTTTATATTGAGATAATACTCCTGATATATTTTCTAATTTAAAAGGAATTATTTCCTCATTTTTATATGATAAAGGTAAATTTTTTAAATCACTTTCTGCAAAGTTACCTAAATCGGACTTGGTGTTTATAACTTCTAAGTACCCTGAAATTTTATTATTTTTATCTTTAAAATCTGCCTTATAACTAACATATTGTCCTTTGTTTTGTTTTTCAGATATACTCCATTCACTTGGTAATGAAAATTTATATCCTTCTTCATTAAAACCATAATCCTTAAATTCGTTTATCCCATTTTCTACAAGAGCAACTTCCGTAAATGATTCCTTAAAAAATGACTGTGTTATTCCTAATACCACCATTAATGAAAGTAAAATAGATAATATTAATATCTGTTTTTTATTCATATAACCTCTTCTACTTCATAGGAACTACTACTGTAGAATTTTGGAAATCATAAAACATAAGCCAATATCCAGAACTTCTAGTATTATCATGTGTCCATGTAACATATCCTGTTTTACCCTCATATGGTTGTTGTGAAAGATCTTTACTTCCTGGTATTGCATAAACAATATGAGTCAATTCTCCCGCTGAATTACACTTATATCCTAATAGGAAATATTTATTTTTGCTTATATAAGGATAATAATTTAGCATTGGATAATATACTAATGTATATTTATTGTAATCTGATATATTAAATAGATCATCAATTCTATTTATAGGTATCTTATACCATTTACAATATTTTATTCCATCTAGTCCTTCTTTGAACTCCTCAAATCCTTGTGCAATTTTTTCAAAATATTCACCAATTTTTCCTTTTATACCAAAACTATTTGATGAATCCATCTTTAATTTTTCAATATCTTTCTCATATTGTTCAAAATCATCTCCATCAATTGTTGTATTTTCTTCTAATCTCTTGTAATTTACTGTCTTTGTACAATATGACTCATCTTTTAATTCATCAATAATCTTTTTACACTTTTCAGTTTGAGTAGAATATCCTTTTTCTTTTTTATATTTTTCCTTTTCCTTTTCTACTTCACACTTTTCTTCGCATTTATCTTCATATTTGTATTCACATTTATCTTTATATTTGTCTTTACATTTATCTTCGCATTTATCTTCGCATTTGTCTTTGCATTTATCTTCGCATTTGTCTTTGCATTTATCTTCGCATTTGTCTTTGCATTTGTCTTCACATTTGTCTTTGCATTTCTCTTCACATTTATCTTCGCATTTGTCTTCACATTTCTTTTCACATTTATCTTCGCATTTGTCTTTATATTTCTTTTCCTTACTACGAATGTCTTCTTTATCACTATCTAAGTCTATATCTATGTTTAGTTTATCAGATTTACTAGAAGCATTTTTAATCTCAGTATTATTATCTTTTATCTTAGTTTCATCAACTTCTACTTTTTTATTTTGCATATTTTCTAGTTTAATATCTGTCCTATTTAAAGTCTCATTAACATTAACTTTTTCTGAGATATTATCTTCTTTTATTATTTTAAGTTTCTTCCAATTTTCCTTTGGTTCTTCTCCATTTATAAAACCATACATGATAAAGATAATTTCTCCGGAATTTGCTTTACAAATAGCAGCGCCATTTATTTTATCATAAGATATGCCTAAACCAGCTATGTTATTTATATAGTATTCTTTACTTGTATCTCCCTTTCCAACATCATTTATTTTTAGAGACCCTAAATTAATTAATTGTTTCATGTCCTTTTTACAACAGATAAGTACTACAGAATAATTTTCTTCTTGCTTAAGATTTTGAGCGTAAAAAGATATTTTACACTTATCTCCTTTTGCTTCTACTTTGGCATATCCAGACAAAGCTTTTTCGGTAGATCCTGAGTTGATTTTTTCATCTTGCTGTAAAATTATAAAATTTCTATATAACTTATTATGTGCCACTACCATAATCCCTCCACATATATTTATTCAATAAAGTATATGCTTTTATTGATAGATTATGATAATTACTATAATGTTAAAATAATTTTAATTATTTTTCTTCACATCATATATACTATCTGATAATGCTGCAAATTCTTCAATTGTTAATGTTTCTGCTCTTCTTTTTGGATCTATATTGCAATGGTCAAAAGCCTTTTGTAAATTTTCTTTTGAAATTCCTGTTAATTTTGCTGAATTCCATAAAGTTTTTCTTCTCATATTAAAACCCGCTCTCACTATATCAAATAAAAGTTTTTCATCTTTTACTTTAACTCTAGGTGCACTTAATCTATCTAGTCTTATAACTATAGAATCAACCTTAGGTCTTGGCATAAAACTTTCTGGTGATACCTTTCTTATAATTGTAGTATCACAATAATATTGAACTAAAACAGATAGTGCTCCATATTCCTTACAATTAGGCTTAGCATTTATTCTTTCAGCTACTTCTTTTTGAATCATTATAGTTAAAGATTGAAATTTATAATTTCCCTTTAATAATTTAATTATTATAGGTGTTGTAACATAATAAGGAAGATTTGCTACTAATTTAACATGATCCTCGTCTTTCATGATTTCATTGAAATTTACTTTCAATGCATCATTATGTATTAATTGAAATTTATCATACTCTCCTAATTCTTGTTGTAAAATAGGAATTAAATCATTATCTAACTCTATACAAGTAACTTTCTTAGCTTTTTGTAATAATTTAGCTGTTAAAGTACCTACCCCCGGACCTATTTCTATTATAAAATCTTTTTCATTAACATCCGCGCCTTCTACTATATCACTAAGCACAGACTCATCTAGTAAAAAATTTTGTCCTAAACTTTTTGAAAATTTAAAATTATATTTTTGAACTAAATCTTTTGTTTTTATATCCATTAAATCCATCTATTTTTTACCTACTTCCAATTCTTTTTCTATTTTCTCCATAGCATTTGTAAATTCTTCTTTAGTTATTCCATAATTATTTAATCTAGAAACCATTTGAGCAGAATTACAATACCCTATTCCTAAAATTTTACCTAATATACTTCTTCTTATTTTAGAAGTTGAATGTCCTGTTAATTTAAAATAAAACATGTCTTGCATAGTAAAAAAGCTTCTTTTCTCTTCAACAGTTATTTTAGCACTTTTAAGAGCGTTTAATATTACTTCAGGGCAAGCATTTTCTACTCCTATATCCCCATCTTTTAATCCATCTTCTTTAGCTATATATGCATGTTTTATTCCTGGAACTCTCTTTGAAATAATTCTTCTTATTTTTTCTCCAGCAAAATCTGGATCAGTAAGAACTATTACACCTTTTCTTTTTTGAGCTTCCTTTATTCTGTCTATAACCTTAGCATTTATTCCAAACCCACCTACAGCTATTATTTCAGCATCTAATGCTTTTTTAACAGCATCAACGTCATCTCTTCCTTCAACTACAATTACTTCTTTAATCACTATTTTACTTCCTTTCCTTTTCCATATGATTAGTATTTCTAATACTAATAGTATATCAAAGTTAATATTATTTACATAAAAAAAATCGCCAATGTAACTATGGAATCGTGAATTTTTTTACACATCTGCCTTTTCAAATGTATACAAAAAAAATCCAGCAGATTAATGATACATATTTTAACGGATAAAAAAAAGAGATAACCTACATGTTATCTCCTAAAAATCGACTACCATTGTCCCGGATAAGCTACTATGAATAAATTGACAGGTCTTCTTCCCCATCTTGTACATTCACTTGATGAATTTAAGTATAAATCAATTTTATTCCCTTTTATTGCACCACCAGTATCGGCTGCAATAGCATATCCATATCCTTCAACATAAACCTTACTTCCCAACGGAATAACTGATGGATCAACAGCAATTGTACTTAATCCATTAGAATTTCTAACAGGTCTTCTACCTGTAGCGGTAGTACTGTGTCCACTATATGCAGTTGCTAAAACAGATAACTTTCTCTTATATGTTATATTACCTGCTCCTCTACTTGCATATACATTTCCTGTACCTTTAACAATAATTTTATTTACAGGTTCTGCAATAACTTTAGTACTTTTTATTTCTCTAGAAACTTCTTCACCGTCTTTATAAGTAACTTTATAAGTTATTTGTTTTTCTCCATTAGTTCCTTCATTCTTAACTTGTTGAGCGCTACTATCAAGACTAGAATCTTTTTGTATTACTGTATCAAATTCTATATCTTTATTCTCTACAATATCTTTAGTCTCTACATTTACAATCTTAACATTTAAATCTTGTCCTATTTTTGTGTCTAAAGAAGGTGATACTTCATCTATTCCTTCTTCAAATTCTACACCCTGCTCTTTTAATGTACCTGATTCTTTTTGTAGCATCTCTCCAATAGTATCTTCTGCTGTTTCTAGTGTTACAGTCTTATCTTTAAGTGTGATATTTACTGGAATAGCTTTCTTTATTGTAATTAGCTCTTTTTCAGATACCTTAGAATCCAATGATGGTTCTACTTTATCCCTATCTGTTACCTCTATTCCATTATCTTGTAACACATCTTTTACAGTCCATTTATACGTGACAAAACTTTCTTCTTTTCCGTCTATACTTATAGTAAGTGTTTTTCTTGCACTCATTATCGTCGCTGTAATAACAATTGCCACTGCAATCGTTGTTATTATAATTTTTGCCTTCGGACTGCTGTTAGAAAAACTTTTCTTAAAATAATCTTTTAATTTTTCTACCATTGATTTCCCTCCTTTGGCAAGAGCGTATACTGAATTATATCTTAAACATTAATGCTTGTCAAATTTGATAATCTCTTGCACTTATAAACCCTTATAATAATGCACTTTGTGCATAAAATTTTAAAATAATTAAAAATAATAATTATAATAGCGATTAATGGCTTATTTTTTCCTATCAATGTTATTAAATTAAAAAATCATCTCTAGTAAAATGACTATTTAATAAAATATAAAATTAGAACCTTTTGTTAAAATATTCCAATTAATATTTTACCCTATTTTTACTTTTTAATCAAGTTATAAAAGTTCTCATTAAGCTTTATATTTAATTCATATGGATCAATTTCTCTAATATCAGCTAATCTTTTTATTATATATTCTATATAATCTGATTTATTTCTTTTTCCTCTATTAGGCTCAGGTGCCATATAAGGGCAATCAGTTTCTACTAACATTCTATCTAATGGTATTTCTTTTGCAACTGAAACAACTTTCTTTGCATTTTTAAATGTTACAACCCCTGTGAATCCTATATAATATCCAAGCTCAATGCACTCCTTTGCAAATTCAACACTTCCTGAAAAGCAATGTACAACGCCTGTCACATCAGGAAACTCTTTTATTATTTCTAAAGTATCTTGATGCGCATCTCTATCATGAATTATTACTGGTAAATTAAGCTCTTTTGCTAATTGCATTTGTTTTCTAAAAATTTCTCTTTGAATCTCTTTTGAAGGATTTTCATCCCAATAATAATCTAAACCTATTTCTCCTATAGCTACTATTTTTTCATTAGATTTTACATAATCTTTAATCTCATCTAATGTATTTTCCTTAAATTCATTAGCATTTTCAGGATGTATTCCTAATGCTCCATATATAAAATCATAATTTTTAGTTAACTCATAAGTGGTATTCAAACTTTCATAAGACGCTGCACAATTTAAAACTCCAATTACACCACTTTTTTGAATTTCATCTAATACTTCTTTACGATCAATTTCAAAAGATTCATCATCATAATGAGCATGACTATCTATTATTTTAAATATTTTTTCCATAACAGCATATCCTTTCAAACATTAAATATATGTGATTTATTAAATTTAGACTTTGATTATCTAATGTTAAATTTTAAATTAATTTTAAATTGTCACAAATTTGACATATTCAAATAGTATATTTAAATTGTAAAGTAGTTAAAGCATTATTATTTACCCCTTTTAACCATTATATATTAGTGGTTATAGAACACCTCACCCCCTAAATGAGGTGTTCTTTTTTTAATTTTATTTATCTAACAATGCTTCCACTTAAAATTTCACCTGGATCTACAACTTTTAATTCACTATCATCATCAGTTGCTGCACATAAAATCATACCTTGTGATAATTCACCTCTAAGTTTTACAGGTTTTAAATTTGCCACTAAAACTACATTTTTCCCTACTAATTCTTCAGGTTTATAGTATTTTGCAATTCCTGACACCACTTGTCTTTCTTCGCTACCTAAATCAACTTTTAATTTCAAAAGTTTTTTAGCTCCTTTTATCGGTTCACAAGCTAAAACTTTAACTACTCTTAAATCAATTTTTTCAAAATCATCTATTGTTATTTCTTCTTTTATAGGAATAATTTCTCTTTTAGCAGGTGCTTGTGCTGCTTTTAAAGCTTCTAATTCTTCAAGCTTCTTTTCCACATCTATTCTAGGGAATAAATTTTCTCCCTTAACAACTTTAGTTCCTACTTTTGTTCCATTAAATGCTTTTAAAGATTCCCATGATATTTCATCAGTATTTATTTGCTTATTAATCTTCTTAGCTGTATCTGGTAAAAATGATGAAATCATTACTGATGCAAATCTTAAACTTTCAATTAGATTATAAAGTACAGTTCCTAATCTAGCCTTCTTGCTTTCATCTTTAGCTAAAATCCACGGAGTTGTTTCATCTATATACTTATTAGCTCTACCTATTAGTTCAAATACATGTTCTAGTGCTAACGGAATATTTAATTCATCAATAGCTTCTTCAACTTTCTTTGGAGTAGATAATGCTAAGTTTATTAATTCTTCGTCAAATTCACCACTTTCAGCTTGTGATGGAATTTCTCCTCCAAAGTATTTTTCAATCATTGCGACACTTCTTGATAAAAGGTTACCTAAATCGTTACAAAGATCTGAATTTATCTTTTTTATGAATATTTCATTGTTAAATAGACCATCTGCACCAAATGGAATTTCTCTTAATAAGTAATATCTTACTGGATCTACTCCAAATTCGTTAACTAATACAACTGGATCTACAACATTACCTTTAGATTTTGACATTTTTCCACCATCAACAAGTAACCATCCATGCCCAAATACTTGCTTTGGAAGTGGTAAATCTAATGCCATTAACATTATTGGCCAATATATTGTATGGAATCTTAATATATCTTTTCCTATTAAATGTACATCTGCCGGCCAAAATTTATCATATAGTTCTTTATTGTCTTGACTATATCCAAGTGCAGTAATATAGTTTGATAAAGCATCTATCCATACATAAACAACATGTTTTTCATCAAATGTTACTGGAACTCCCCAATCAAAGCTAGTTCTTGAAACACATAAATCTTGAAGACCTGGTCTTAAGAAGTTATTTAACATTTCATTCTTTCTTGATTCTGGTTGAATAAAGTTTGGATTTTCTTCTATATACTTAATTAATCTATCAGCATATTTGCTCATTTTAAAGAAATAAGCTTCTTCTTTTGATTTTTCAACTGGTCTTCCACAATCAGGGCAATTTCCATCTACTAATTGAGTATCTGTCCAAAATGATTCACATGGAGTACAATACCATCCTTCGTAAGAACTCTTATATATATCTCCTTGGTTATATAATTTTTTAAATATATCTTGAACTGATTTTACATGATAATCATCTGTAGTTCTTATAAATTTATCATAACTTACATTCATCATCTTCCAAAGATCTTTAATACCAGCTACGATTTCATCTACATGTTCTATTGGAGTAATCCCTTTTTCTTCTGCTATTCTTTGAATCTTTTGACCATGTTCATCTGTACCTGTTAAGAACATCACATCATAACCTGTTAATCTTTTAAATCTTGCTAATGCATCAGCAGCTACTGTAGTATAAGTATTTCCTATATGTAACTTTGTTGATGGGTAATAAATAGGTGTAGTTATATAATATGGCTTTTTACATTCTTTACACATTTTTTGTATTCCTCCTTATTTTAAACAATACTATAAATATTATTTTTTATTCTTTAGGTTTTATTTCTTAATCTTTAAGAAATAATATAATCTAAGTTATTCACAGATTTAAAAAAATATAATTTTCTAAAGAATAAAAAATCTCTATATAGGTATATTAAACCTATATAGAGACGTATATACGTGTTACCACTCTACTTCTTATTTATCTCACAATAAACAACTCATTAGGTGACCATCATCACCTTGCATTATAACGGATGCTGCCGTAATTCCTTAACAAATATTGCTCGGGAAATATGCTCCAAGTCCATCTTCATGAAAATTTCTTCTACTAACTTTCACCAAACATTAGCTCTCTTTAAGAATTCCTTTTCACTACTCTTCTCTTCATAGCATTTATACACTTATTATAATAGAATAAATACATTTTCGTGTCAAATAATAAAAATTTAAAGATGTACTATATAAAATTTCAATTAGATATAGTACACCTTTTTATTAAGAAATTTTATTTAAAGACATAGATTTAAGTACTTCTTTAATCTCTGATAAAGATTTATCCATACTTGCTTCAACAGCTGCTGTAATTACCCCTTCAACTAAAGGAGCATCTATAATTTCTACGTTTCCTCTAATATCATCATCTAAAAATTCTATAGCCATTTCTGTATTCATAAATGCGCTACCCAAATCAAATAATACAAGTACACCACTATCACTATACACAGATTCTATTGCATTAGTTATTTTAGAAATATCTGTACCAATCCTTCCGTCTCCAGTCCCACCTGCATCTACTATTGAAACTTCTGGTGCCATTTGAAGAGCTACTTCTTTAACACCTTTAGCTATAAAACTACTATGTGACACTATTACTATCCCAACCATAATTAATTCTCCTCTTTAGTTAATTCTTCTGCTATAGTATTTAAAATCAAATACATTGAAGTTGCACCAGCATCAATATGTCCTATACTTCTTTCTCCTACATAACTTGCTCTTCCTTTAGTAGCAATTATATCCTTTGTATGTTCCATACCCTTTTTAGCTGCTTCTTGTATTTGAAGTAATGTTTCTTTAGCAGATTTATTTTCTTCTATAGACTTCTTAGCTACTTCTATTGATGGTGATAAAGTATCAATCATTGTTTTTTCATCTTCTTGACCTTTACCCCTCATTTTTATTCCACCTAAAGCTTCTTCTAAAACTTTAATAAAATCATTTATATCCATTTCATTCTTTTTATTTACCACCATAGCAGCTTTCATAAAAGCAGTTCCATATAAAGGTCCTGATGCGCCTCCTACATTAGAAACTAAAGCCATACCAGAATTTTTAAATATATTTCCCAGGTCATCATCTGGTAAATCTTTTATTTTTTCAACAACAGCCTTAAATCCCTTACTCATATTTAAACCATGATCCCCATCACCTATAGCCGCATCTAACTCACTTAAATACAGTTTATTTTCTTCTATAACTTTTCCTATTTCTATTATAATATTTTTCACTTCTTTTACTGTTACCATAATTAACCCTCCTCTAATATAATGCTACTAAATAACCTTAAGTCCTGGAGTATTAGCTTTTGCATCAAGTAATTCTTTAAGCTCACTATCAAGTTTTAATACTGAAACAGAACATCCTGCCATTTCTAATGAAGTCATAAATTCACCTACAAAAGTTTTATGAATACTTATTCCTTTATCTTTCAATAATTGATTTATCTTTTTATTTACTATATATAATTCCATATATGGTGTTGAACCTAAACCATTTATCATAACAGCTACCTCATCACCACTTAAAATTTCTATATCATCTAATATCTTACTTAATAAATGTTCTGCAACATCATCAGCAGTTGAAATCTTTTCTCTATGAGTACCTGGTTCTCCATGAATACCCATACCAATTTCTATTTCATCTTCTCCTAAAGTAAAATTGGCTTTTCCTGCTGCTGGTACTATACAAGATGATAAAGACATTCCCATACTTCTAACATTTTTGATTACTTTTTCTGCTATACCTTTTACTTCTTCTAAATTTCCTCCAGCTTCTGCCTTGGCTCCAGCTATTTTATGAACAAATACTGTTCCAGCAATGCCTCTTCTTCCCGCAGTATATAAACTATTTTCAACTGCAACATCATCATCAACTATTACTTCTTCTACATTTATACCTTCCATTTCTGCCATTTCCTTTGCCATTTCAAAGTTCATAACATCTCCAGTATAATTTTTTATAACAAGAAGAACTCCATTTCCATTATCTGTTGCCTTAATAGCTTCATATACTTGATCTGGTGTTGGTGAAGTAAATACTTCTCCACAAACTGCACCGTCTAACATTCCGAAGCCAACATATCCTCCATGTGCTGGCTCATGTCCACTACCGCCACCACTTACTATTGCGACTTTATTTTCTGCCTTTTCACTTCTTACTAGTACATTTGCATTATCCAATTTTTTTAAATACTCTGGATGTGCTGCCACAATACCTTCTAGCATATCTGATAAAACATTATCTGGATTATTTATTAACTTCTTCATTATTAAAAGCCTCCTAAAATATATGATTTTAGGCCTTGCTAGAAGTTGTCTAGCAAGACCTTAATTTTATTTTAATTTTTATAATAACTATTTAATTAAATAATTGCTTGCCATAAGAAAGCACCTATTAAACCACCAACTATTGGAGCTACTACTGGAATCCAAGAATATCCCCAATCAGAATCTCTTTTATCTGGTACAGGTAAAATAGCATGTGCTATTCTTGGTGATAAATCTCTACAAGGATTAATAGCATATCCTGTAGGACCACCCAAACTTAAACCGATTACAAATATTAGTCCACCAACACATACTGTGTTAAGTCCTGGTGCCATTTGAACAGCACCTAATCCTAATATACCAAATACTAACATAAATGTTCCAATAACCTCGCCAACAAAGTTTATACCTGTGTTTCTGATTGCTGGTGCTGTACAGAATACTCCTAATTTACCATCTTTATCATCAGTTGCTTTGAATTGATCATAATACATAATAAATACTAATATAGCTCCTAAAAATGCTCCTAAAAATTCACCTGCAAAGTATTCCGGAACTGCTGACCATGGAATAGTTCCAATTGCTGCAAGAGCTACTGTTAATGCTGGATTAAAGTGTGCTCCACTATATCCTCCAAATATTAGTGCAGGAATAGCAACAGCTAGTGCCCAACCAGTTGTAATAACTATCCAACCTGATGCTGTACCCTTTGAATCTTTTAAAACAACGTTTGCAACAACGCCATCTCCTAGAAGGATAAGTAACATTGACCCTATTAATTCAGACATAAAAATTGACATAAATAATACCTCCCATTTTATAAATTATTTATTTACATTAATATTTAATAGCAATAATTGTGCCAAAATATCAAATTATTATATTTAGGACAAATAGTACCTTTTCACAATATTTCATTTTTAGATATATTGGTGTTTTCTTATCTTCTTGGTTAAAAATACCAAGTGAAAACGTTTATATTGAGCTTTTTTACCAATATAGTATATCTATTTCTGTAATATCTATTTTAAATATATAAAATCATTTATATCATTATTTTTATATCATTGAATTTAATAATTATAGACTAATAATATTATAATATACAAATTATTATATATACGATTATTGGGAAATTGTTACAATATCTTTACAATCTCAATACATTTATTATTTTTATATTGGAGTTCATTTTTTCTAAATACAGGTTTTATAAAGATTTATAACTTTAATTTTAAAGTAATTTATTGTACTAAAAAGATGATTAAAGACTTAAAACATCTCTAACCATCTTTTCATAATTTATATGTCTCTTTTATACCCTCTTATTTATCCAGTTAACCACATCATTAATAACTTCATCTTTATTAATCTCATTTAATAATTCATGCCTTGCTTTTGAATATATTTTTGAATCAACGTCATTAATTCCTGCCTTTTTATATTTTTCGCTAGCTACTTTAATGCCTTCTCCATATCCACTTGTTGGATCATCTCCACCAGTTATAAAGAATACAGCTAAATCTTTTCTTATCTTATTAATTTCTTCTTGGTTGTATATATTAAACCCTGAAGAAAATTCATAATAATATCCTACCGTTTGAGGTTTTCCACAAAATGGATCATTAATATATTTGTCCACCTCTTTTTCATCTCTTGTAAGCCAATCAAAATCTGTTCTTTTAGGCTGAAATCTCTCATTAAAGTCTCCAAATGCTAAATTCATCAAATTAAAATCAACGTAATCAGATCCATTTTTAAGCATAGACTTTTTTGATTCATCACATAATTCATTTACCCTGTCAATAAAATATACTGGACCACATAAAATAACACCTTTTATCTCATTATTATTATATTTTTGAATAAATTCTCTTGTTATTACAGTTCCCATGCTATGTGCAAATATAAATATCGGTACATTTTCATTTTCTATTTTTACTATTTCCAAAAGAGCTTCCATATCATCTACAGTGCTATTAAATCCATTTTCATCTAAATGAACCACATCTTCTCTCACTGCTGTTTTCCCATGTGCTCTTTAATCATGTGCATAAACTGCAAAACCATTATTAGCCAAAATTTCATTAAATCCTTTATACCTTCCAGCATGTTCTCCTAAACCATGACAAACTATAACTGCACCTTTTAAACAAACATCTTCATTTAAAAATTTTCTTACATATATACTTATTCCGTCATCTCTTTTCATTTCAAAGTTAGATTCTTTAATTCCCATAAATAACTCCCCCTAAATAAATTTAATTATTAATAAATATAGAACTTAATTTTTATTTTAAATATATAACTTCTAATTTATCTAATTAACTTTTAATTAGAAGCAATTTTCATTCCAATTATTTTCTTCTCCAATTTATAGTTTTTTCAATCCCAAATTCCTTAGCTTTAGATGCTATTGTTTTATGATTTAATCCTAATACTTTTCCTGCTGCATTAAAACTTCCATATTTTCTTAAAGCTTTTTCTATTATCATCTTTTCATAAGCCTTCATTGGTAATACTTCATCTGAATTTTGAATGATATTTAAAATTTCATTTTTAGAAGAATTTAAAATATTATTGTCAGTAAATACTTTAATATTATTTTTATTTTCTTTTTTTACTTCTTCTTTTATATATAATGGTATATCTTTAATTGTAATAACATCACTTTCATTTAATGCGATTATTCTCTCTATTACATTTTCTAGTTCCCTAACGTTTCCATTCCATGAATAACTCATAAAAATATTCATTACATCTTTTGAAAATTGTTTGTGTTCTCCTTTTTTTTGAAATTTATTAATAAAATGATTTACTAATATTGGAATATCATCTATCCTCTCCTTTAAAGAAGGAATTGATATAGGAATAACATTTAATCTATAATACAAATCTTCTCTAAAATCACCCGATTTAACCATCTCTTCTAAATTTCTATGAGTAGCTGCAATAATTCTAACATCTACTTTTATAGTTTCTTCTCCACCAACTCGTTGAAATTCCTTATATTGTAATACCCTTAAAATTTTAGCTTGAGTATTTCTATTCATTTCACCTATTTCATCAAGAAATATTGTACCATTATTAGCCAATTCAAATTTTCCTAATTTTCTCTTTATTGCGCCTGTAAAGGATCCCTTTTCATGTCCAAACAATTCACTTTCTATTAAATTTTCTGGTATAGCTGCACAGTTAACGCGTATAAAAGGTCCTTTTTTGCGTTCACTTGCATTATGAATACCTTCAGCAATTAATTCCTTACCAGTACCGCTTTTTCCTCTTATAAGTACTGTTGCAGAACTCCTTGCTGACTTAGTGGCTAAAATTAAAACCTCTAAAATCTTATTACTTTTTCCTATAAATTTATTAAATGCATTATTTGTATTGTTTTTATTAGTTATCTTACCATCATCTGATTTATTGTTAATGACCAAGCCATAAGTATTATATACATTTATATTATTTAAACTATTGTCTTTATTAATATAATTTTGAAATAAAGCTTGTATATTTTTAAATACTAATTCTAAATCATTATTTCCATCTATTATTAAAGTTAATTCTTTTACTTTCGATATATTTAAAAGTATATAACCTAATATTATTGTAGCTGGAATTTCACCCTTTTCTTTAATATCGAGAAGTATTTTAACATTATATATTTCTTCTAAAGCAAAAAAATTTCTTATAATAGACACTATTGCTTTAAAATTTAAATACTTATTACCATTATTAATTTTTATTTCTCTAACAATTCTCATGCATACACCTCTCATCTATAAGTAATACTAGTTATATTATTTTGAAAATAAAAATACTCTTATGCTATAATAATTACACAATAGGAGGGATTAATATTTGAAAAATTTTAAACTTCCCAAGATAGGGCTAAGGAACTTAAAAACTGCATTAGCTGTTTCTTTATGCATGTTTATATTTGAATTTTTTCATCGTCAAGATTCATTTTATGCATGTATAGCCGCTGTTGTTTGTATGAAAGATACTGTATCTAACTCTTTTACAATGGGTAAAAACAGGTTAATAGGTACTTTCTTAGGTGGATTAATTGGACTATTTGTCATATTTGCAAGTATTCAAATTCCTTTTTTATACAATATAACTCCTATTACTACTGGTCTTGGAATAATCTTTTCAATATACATATGTACATTATTAAATAAACCTGGATCAGTAATTATATGTTGTATAGTATTTATAAGTATTATGGTAAATCATCCTTCTGGACCTGGTTCTTACATATATGCTGTAACACGATGTATGGATACTACAGTTGGAATAGTTGTTGCTGTTGTTATAAATAAGTTTATACATCCTCCAAAAGAAAAACATAAAAAATAATATTGAATTATATAAGGCATATGAAAATAAATAACAAGTCAAAGATACAACTAATATTTTGTGAAATACAATAACTTGGGTTCTGATAATAGTTGTGCTATTAGTAGGTTCCAAGGAAGAAGTAGTTCACAAAATAAACTATCATACTGACTAGTTATTTATTTGAATGTGCCTAAAAAACTGCTAAATTAACAGTTTCTTTTTTAATTATTTAAATTTATATTTCCCTAGTTGCATTTTTAAGAAAATTCTTTTCTTCTTCATTTAAATGAGGACTTAATTTCTTATAAGTCTCTTTATGATAATTGTTTAACCATTTTCTCTCTGCATCTGTCAATAATGTTTTATCTATCCCCTCTAAATCTATTGGACAATATGACATTACTTCAAATTTATAAAATTCTCCACCTTCTTCAGTTTCAATATCCTTAACTACTAGCATTACATTTTCAGTACGTATTCCATGTTTTCCTTCTTTATATACTCCTGGTTCATTTGTTAATATCATTCCTGGTTCTAAAATTACAGTATTAGGAACTGGTCTTATTGATTGTGGTCCTTCATGAACACTTAAGAAAAATCCTACACCATGTCCTGTTCCACATTTATAATCTATACCTTCATCCCATAAAATAGTTCTTGCTAATATATCTAAATTTGAACCTGTTGTTCCTTTTAAAAATTTTGCTTTCATAAGATTTATATGAGATTTTAAAACTAAAGTAAAGTCTTTCTTTTCTTCATCTGTTAACTTTCCTAATATAAAACTTCTAGTTATATCTGTAGTTCCATCAAAATATTGTCCACCAGAATCAACTAAAAGAATTCCTTCTGGTTTCAATTCATAAGCACTTTCTTTTGTAGCTGAATAATGCATCATAGCAGCATGATCTTTATATCCAGCAATTGTTCCAAAACTTTCTTCTACAAAAAGATCACCTTTACTTCTAAGTTCTAATAACTTATCAGCTACAGTAAGTTCTGTTATATTTTCTTTTCCTACATTTTCTTTAAGCCACTTTAATAATCTAACCATAGCTACGCCATCTTTTATTTGGCAATTTCTAAGATTCTCTATTTCAACACCATTTTTTATGGCTTTTAGTTTTGTTGTTATATTTTCCTCTTCAATTATTTTTACATTACTATTTATTAATGTAAAAATATATCCACTTACCTTATTTGAATCTACTATAACACTATCTTCTACCTGCTTGGTATCATCAAATATTTTATTATATTCTTCTACTTCAATTCCTTGTTTATTTAACTCTATTTCATCTTCATTTGATAGTTTATCTTTATCTATATATAATGTAGCTTTTTTTTCATTTATTATTGCATAAGCTAATGCAACAGGAGTATCTTTTACATCATTTCCTCTTATATTATAAAGCCAAGCAATATCATCTAATGAAGATATTATATATGAAGATCCACCCATTTTTTTCATTTCAGCTCTAACTTCTTGAATTTTTTCTTTTGCTGATTTTCCACAATATTTTATATCATGTAAAAAAACCTTTTCTTTAGGTAGTTGTGGCTTATTACTCCAAATTTCTTGAATTAGATCTTTATCCATAACTATATTTATATCTTTTTTATTCTTTATATTTTTAAATTCTTTATATTCCTTTATAGAAAATAATCTTCCATCAAATCCTAAGGTTTCTCCAGATTTCATATTATCCATTAACCATTCAGTTAAAGTTGGCCATCCTGGTATTCTCATTTTATATAATTCAATTCCTGAATCCTTTAATTGTTTTTCAGCTTGAATAAAATACCTACCATCAGTCCATAAAATTCCTTTTTCTTTTCCTATTAATGCAGTTCCTGCTGATCCTGTAAACCCTGTTATATAAGCTCTTGATTTAAAGTGTTCAGATACATATTCACTTTGATGAAAATCACTACTAGGAATCACATAGTAGTCTATGTTTTCTTTTTTCATTATTTCTCTTAATTTTTCTAGCTTTTCAGAAGTTCTCATATAATTCATTACCTTTCTTTTTTATAATTTACCCTTTTTATTTATAGAGCAAAGTGGATACTCCACTCTATACTAATATTTACTTAAATCTAGATTTTATCAAGTTTTTAAGCTTTAAAAACCATATATTTCCTCAAAAATAAAAATAGGATATCAACTATTATTGATATCCTATTAATTATATCATAATTTAAATAAATCCTTTATTGGAAATATTATTGTTTTAATTGAAAATCCTATAAAATTCTATTCATTAAAATTTTCTACTGGTTTTCCTACAAAATAAACCAAACCTATTATTGCTAATATAGCAATAGGTAATACTATCCATATAGGTAATCCAAGTCCTACTGGTATATATCCAAATAATATTGTTATTGCTGCTACTGATAATGAATATGGTAATTGAGTTTTAACATGTTCTATATGATCACATCCTGCCCCCATTGAAGACATTATTGTTGTATCTGATATTGGTGAACAATGATCTCCAAATATGGCTCCAGTAAGAACTGCACTAGCACTCATAACTACATATCCCATTTCTGGTGAAATTGAATATGAAAGTGGAATTGCAAGTGGCATTAAAATTCCCATAGTTCCATAAGCTGTTCCTGTTGCAAATGATATTACAGCACCTAAAACAAATATTATACTTGGTAATAAAAATCCTGGAACTGTACTTGATAACTTACTTACTAAAAATGCAGCTGTACCAAGTTCTTTAATTACTGATCCTAAAGACCATGCAAGAATTAAAATAACTCCAGTTATTATAAGACCTTTCATTCCATGTATCCAATTATCTATTGCTTCTGATAATGTAAATATTTTTTTACTTACTGCCATTAATATAGCTACTATAGAAGCAAATAAAGCTGATTGGAATAATGCTACAGCTGCATCTGAAGCTGCAAAAGCTTCTCTTATCGCAGCAAATGACGCTGGTGAAGTACTCATAATATTTATCAAAGTTTGATCTTCGCCGCCCATTATTGTTGTATAACCACTATAATAAAAACTTGCAAGAGCGGAAATAATTAAAGCTCCTATTGGAATAATAGCATTCCAAATACTTAATTTTACTCCTTCTTTTACTTTGATTTCATCTTCCATTTCTTTATCTAAAGCAACTTCTTTATTAAAAGACTCTCCTTGTCTTGCTTTAATTTCTGCTTTTCTCATTGGACCAAAATCTCTTAACATTAAAGAGCTTGCAACAACAAATACTAAAATTAATATATTGTAAAATCTATATGGAATTGTACTTAAAAATACTCCAAATGCATCTACTTGTTGTCCTAAACTTGCAAAACCATCTCTTATAAGTCCTAATTCTAAACCAATCCATGTTGATATTATTGCAATTCCTGCTACCGGAGCTGCTGTTGCATCAATTATAAATGCTAATCTTTGTCTAGAAATCTTCATTTTATCTGCTACTGGTTTCATTATTGGACCAACTATTAGTGAATTTGCATAATCATCAAAAAATACAAAAATACCAAGTAACCAAGTAATTATTTGAGTACTTACAGGACTTTTAGCTTTTTTTGCTAAAGCTTCTGCAATAGCCCTTGCTCCACCCATTCTACTAACTAAACTAATTACTCCTCCAATAGCCATAACTTGAAGTACTATCCCTGCATTCCATGGATCAGCTAAAGAATTTAATGCTCTTTGAACAAAATCTAAGAAAGCTTGAATAAGTGCATAAAATGGATTTCCTCCAGATAAATTTAATAAAAAAGATCCAGATAAAATTCCTATAAACAGTGATATTACAACATCCTTAGTTATAAATGCTAATATTATAGCTACAAGTGGTGGTAATATAGTAAACCATCCAAATTTAGTTGAATTAATTACTGAAGGATCTACCTCTTCAGCAAAAGCAACTGTTGATGTCATAAAAAACATCATAAATGTTAATAAAAATACATGATACTTATTAATTTTTTTCATTTTACATCCTCCCATTTGTTTTGTGAACATCTGCTGAGGCTGACTATAAATAAAAAAACCTTAAGTGATTAACACTCAAGGTTTAACAATAGTCAAATAGACTTTAAAAAACTTCATGAATGATAGCTCACCACAAACCAATTTGTGACAGTCTTATACATATTCTGCATAAGCCCAGCTCTATAACCTTAAAACATCAGTTATAAGCTTCGGCAAAATTTCCTTTCTTACTACGTCATCGTGCTTACCTCAATAATAATACTCTTAAATTTTGCGCCTCTACCTCTTTTAAATATTCACTTTATTTATAATCCATTATACAGCATATTAAAAATTTTTCAAATATTATTTTTTATTTTTTATATTAAAATACCAATATTTTATCATGTTTATTAAAAGTATTAATGCAAAAATAATTGAAATACTATATCCCACAATACCAATTAATGACACCCCATTGTATTTAGGGCCTACATTTTTACTTATTACTAATGATGATCCTATAATCAATGCTGCTACTAATAAACCTGTTATTATTCTATTTATCATTTTATTCAATTCTTGAAATATATATTCCTTATCTTCAACTACAAATTGAAATTTACTTTCTCCTAAAGACATTTTAGTTAATAATTCTAACATTTTAGATGGTATCCTAATTCCATCTCTTCCAAAAGAATATAATGATACTAATAGTTCTTCACTTGTTAGAGTATCAAATATTATATCCTTATTTTTTTCTTTTATAAAAGATACTATAACATCTATAATTTCTAGTTCTGGATCTATTTCAACTATTACACCTTCAAGTATTATTATTCCTCTTATTAGAGATACTAATTCCCTTGGTAATTGTAAATTGTTTTCTCTTGTTAAATGAAATATTTCTTGTACTAATACAGATATTTTTATATTTTTTATTGATGTAGTTAAATATGTATCAAACATATATGATACCCCATCATATAGGTGCATTCTATTTACTTTACCTTTTTTTATTGAAACTGCTAATATACATTCTATTAATTTTTCTTTATCTCTAGTTGCTATTGCTAACATCATTGAATTTAAATTTTTTTTAGTTCCCTCATTTAATTGACCTACAATACCAAAGTCAATAAAGCAAATTTTCCCACAACTTATTAGTAGATTTCCTGGATGAGGATCTCCATGAAAAAATCCATCTTTAAAAATTTGTTTACAATAAGATAGTGCTAATTTTTTTGCAATATCTTTATGGTTATATCCATTATTTTTAATTTGCTTCAAATCATTTATCTTAAAACCATCTATTTTCTCTAATACTAATACTTTATTACTTAACAATCCTTTTACAACATAAGGTGTATAAATAGAAATTACATTTTTATTATTATTTCTAAACTTTTCAACATTTTTTCCTTCTAAAATAAAATCTAATTCCTCTTCAGCCGTTATTTTTATTTCTTGTAAAGCTTCTATAGGATCAATTGGTAGTTTTATCTTTGTTTTTGTAAGTTTAAATATTCTCATTATAATAGCTATATCCAAATGTATTTCTTCATATATATTAGGTCTTTGTATTTTTACAACTACATTCCTACCATCTTTTAATACACCTTTATAAACTTGTGCTATAGATGCAGAAGCTATTGGAAATTTATCAATATATTTAAAATATTCTTCTAAAGAGATTTTTAAAGAATTTTCTAATACAGATTTCATTATAGTAAAATCTTCTTGTGGTGCAGAATCTTGCAATTTTACTAATTCATCTATATATTCTTTTGGAAGTATATCTGGCCTTGTACTCATTATTTGGCCTAACTTTATAAATGTTGGTCCAAGTTCTTCAAAGGCATTTCTTAAGTTAGCAGGAGATTTTTTATCTTCAGCTTTTTTGCTATCAAATATATATCCGAAACCATAACTTGCAAAAACTTTTATTATTTTTTTTAATCTTTCAGAAGATTGTTTAGTCACATACCTTCTCCTCCTTAGAAGAATAAAGCACATTCAAATAAATAACTAATCAGTATATTAGTTTATTTTGTGAACTACTTCTTCTTTGGAACCTATTAATAGCACAACTATTAGCAGAATCCAAGTCATTGTATTTCACAAAATATACGTTGCATCTTTGACTTGTTATTTATTTTTATATGCCTAATTTCTTATTTTTAAAATTACTTGTCTCTTAATTTTTCTTCTATGTTATCTACTCTTTGTTTTAACTCATTGAATTCTTCTTTTGTAATAAAGTCAAACTTTTTAAATATATCATATATATCATCTTTTGTAATAGGTTTGATTTCATTAATTTTTTCATTAGCAAATATTTTTACATTTTCCTTTTTCTCTTTTATCTCTCTTTTCAACTCTTCTGAAAGCTCTTTGCCTTCCTCCATTGTTACTTTTCCTTTTTCAACTAATGTATTTATAACTTCATTAGCTTTTTCATAAGTCATAGTTGTAGCTCCAACCATAGCAATGAATAAATTTCTAGCTTCTTTAATCATCAAAAATCATCTCCTAAAATTTGTTTTTAATATATATTATTAAATTACTCTACTAATGGGAATTAATATTAATTAAATGTTATTACATATTTTTTTATAAATATTATTTAATTAGAAATAAATTAACCATAAATACAGCCATTATTATTGCTACTAAATCAGCAAAAATAGCTGACCACAATGTATGTCTTATTTTCTTTACTTTTACAGCACCAAAGTAAACCGTAATTGTATAAAAAATAGTTTCAGTTGTCCCCATTATAACTGATGAAATTAATCCTATTTTTGTATCAGGTCCAAAACTTTTTATTATATCTGTAAAGACTCCAATGGCACCACTACCTGAAAGTGGTTTAATAATTATTAATGGTATTATTTCTTTAGGTAATCCTATTAAATTTCCTATTGGCGCAATTAAATTATTTAAAACCTCTAATAAATTGGATTCTTTAAAAATTTGAACTGCTATAATCATAGCTAATAATGCTGGGAATATTCTTAAACATACATTTAGTCCTTCTTTTGCACCTTCTATAAACCATTCATAGACTTTACGACCTTCTATCATCCCATAGGTTATAATCAATAAAAAAATTATAGGAATTATACTTTTACTTAAATAATTGAGCATATCTTATTAGCCTCCTTAAAAATATTTCTGTAATATTTTGGCACATATTATTCCTACTGTTGCGGCTGTTGCCGTAGATATTAAGGCAGGAATTATAATAACCCCAGGATTAGCTGAATTACATGCTGCTCTTATAGATATAATTGTTGAAGGTACTATTTGAATACATGCTGCATTTAAAACTAAAAAAAGCACCATATCATTAGATGCCCTTTCCTTCTTATCATTTAACCTATCCATTTCTTCCATAGCTTTGATTCCAAAAGGTGTTGCGGCATTAGAAAGCCCCATCATATTTGCTGTAAGATTCATAACTATTGCACCTAAGGCTTTTTCATCTTTGGCTGCATCTTTAAAAATAAGTTTTAAGAGAGGCTTTAATAATCTAGATATTTTTTCTGTTAATCCACTTTTCTCTGCAACCCTCATTACTCCACACCAAAAACACATAATTCCTGTAAGTTCAATTATAAAAGTAACTGTTGAACCTGATGAATTAACTATTGATTTAGAAATTATATCTCCATTACCACTTATTAATCCAATCAAAATTCCAAAAAAAATCATAGCAAACCAAATATAATTAATCATATTTTCCTCCAAAATGTAATTCTTCTTTACATATATATGCCTTGCACTTATTTTTTAGTAGTGATAGGATATATGTATTCAATATAAATTGACTTAAAGGAGAAACTTTATGAAAGAAGAAAACTTAAAAATAGTACAACAAGATATAGAAGTTGCATTAAAGACTGTACAAGATATGGAAAAATCTCTTAATGAAAATGCTAGTTCAAAGAAACAAATAAAAGAGAAATTTATGCAATTATCTGAAACTGTTCAAAACTTAGAAAATATTTTAAAAAATGAAGGTATAATATAAAAATAAAATCCCACACCTTAAAATTAAGATGTGGGATTATTTTAATCTAAGCTTCTACTATCTGAGTATGATTTTGTTTAATTAAATCTTTTTTTAAATTATTATTATATCTTAAAAATACTATTAAAGTTATTAATGATGAAATTAAATCAGAAGCTGATCCTGCAACCCATACTCCTGTCAATCCAATAAATTTTGGAATTATTATTAAAAATGGTATTAAAATTATCACTTGTCTTAATAAACTTAAAAACATTGAAACTTTTACTTTACCTATTGACTGGAAGTAATTTGTTATTACTATTTGTGCTCCTATTAGTGGTAACATAACTAAAAATATTCTCATTCCTGATACACCAATTCTTAAGAGCTCTGGATCTCTATTAAATATTGAGATTAACAATTCAGGAATTGTTTCTACAACTATAAATCCTATTATTACTATTATAGTAGCTACTATTGTTGTATATTTTAATGTCTTTTTAGCTCTATCATATTTTTTAGCTCCAAAATTATAACCTACAATTGGTTGCATGCCTTGATTCAATCCAAAAATAGGCATTAAAAATATCATAACTAAACTATTTATTATTGTCATAGCTCCAATTGCAGCATCTCCTCCATACGTTTGAAGAGAATTATTTGAAACGACTTGTACTGCACATTGAGCAACTTGCATACTAAATGGACTCATACCAATTAAAAATATACTAGCAACAACTTCCTTATTTAACTTTAGATATTTTCTTCTTATTTTAAGTACACCCTTGCCTTTAGTAAAGTAATATAAAATCCATATAGTTGATACTATTTGAGAAATTACCGTAGAAATTGCTGCACCTGCTACTCCAAGATTTAAGCTAAATATAAATATAGGATCTAATATTATATTCGTAATTGCTCCTATCAACATTGAAAGCATTGCAATTTTAGGGCTTCCATCACTTCTTATAGAATGATTTAAACCAAAACCAATCATATTAAATATCGTTCCAATAAATATTATTCTAATATAATCAACTGCATAACCTATAGTGTTTGTACTTGCTCCAAACATACTTAGAAGTGGACGCATAAAAACTAATCCTACTACAGTTAAAAATATACTTATTAAAATTATTAATGTAAAAGCATTTCCTAAGTGATGTTCTGCACTTTCTTTATCATGCTCACCTAATTTAATTGATATTCTTGTAGCTGTCCCTATTCCGACTAACATACCAAATGCTAGAACAATTGTCATAATAGGCAATGTTATCCCGACTCCAGTTATGGCTAAATTACCTATTTCAGGAATATTACCAATGTAAATTCTATCAATTATATTATATAAAGTAATTACTAGCATTCCAACAATAGCTGGTATTGAAAATTCTAATAATAATTTTCCTATTCCTATTTCGCCTAATCTCTTTTGATTATTCAATAAAACCCCTCCTTTTTTTCAATAATTTATATAGTCCCTATAATTCGTATAATTAGAATACTAATTATTCTAACATTTCACAAAAAATTTTACAATTCATGATTTTACACCAATTACATTCATTTAAACTCAATATAAACATTTAACTCAACTTATTAATTAATTCTTTAAGTTTTTCATATGTAATATTATAATATGTTTCTACATCATTTTGATTTTTATCCTTTACGACTATCATTGGAACTCTAGTAACATTATATTTATCTATAATGTTTTTTTGTTCATCAGTAGTCACATAATCTAAGCTTATATGTACTAAATTAAAATTAATTTCATTCTTTAATTCTTTTAACATTATTTCATATTCTAAGCTTTCTTCTTTATTTATTAAGCCTTTGAAAAATATAACTGTAGGCTTAGATTTATCTATATCATCAAGTGATTTAACATACTCTAATCTATAGCTAAATTGTTCTTCTTGCGTTTTGGTATTCATTTTATTTATAAAAATAACTGATAATAAAACAATTATTATTATAAAAACTAAAATGAAAATTCTTTTCTTCATTCATTTAGCCTCCCCCTTTATACATAATACTTCTAGAAACTCTATTTATTATGTAAAAATCATATCAGTTTTTTTAATAAATTACTATATTTACTTTTTAATAAATATAATAATTTGCTAAATATAAATTTACATATAAAAATAAGATACAGTAAAAGTAAATAATACTTTTATTGCATCTTATTATATAATACACATTTTATCTTAAATTGTACTATCTCTTTCAACTAGCTCATGTTCTAAAACATAATGTGCTGTTTCTAATTCATTACCATTTAATATTTTTATTAACATTCTCATAGCAACTGATCCCATATCATATGTTGGTTGAGAAATAGTTGTTATCTTTGGATAGAAAATAGAAGCTGCATAATTATCATTAAATCCTACAACACTAACATCTTTAGGAACTTCATATCCTTTTTCTCTTAATCTATTTATTGCACCCATAGCTATTTCATCTGATGCACATACAATTCCATCAAACTTCTTATTTTTTTCTACAAAATGATCAATAGCTTCATATCCTGTTTTTACCTTTACTGTATCTAAATATACTAAATCTTGATCTAATTCAATACCTTCTTCTTTTAAAGCTTCTTCGTATCCTATGTATCTGTCACTCCAAGCATTCATATGATTCTTTTCAGTTCCTATAAATGCAATATTTTTAAGACCTTTTTCTAATAAACATTTTGTACTATCATAACTTCCTTTAATATTATCTATTGTAACACTAGGTAGTCTACTTTCTTTATCTTTAGTTTCAACAAGAACAGTTTTTAGATTTAATTCATTAATTAATTCTAAAATTTCCTCTTCAAGTGAACTACTCATATAAAGTACTCCATCTACCATTTTTTCTTTAAGAACTCTTAAATATTCTTTTTCTTTTTCTATATCTAAATCTGAATTACATAAGATTACATTATAATCATATATATTAGAAACATCTTCTGCCCCTCTTACGATTTCTGGGTAAAGTTGATTTGATACATCAGGTAATAATATCCCTATAGTTTTTGTTTTTTGTGTTTTTAAACTTCTAGCTATTATATTAGGTCTATATCCTAATAATTTTATCGCGTCTAATACTTTCTTTTTAGTGTCTTCATTAACTACATCTATATCATTTAACACTCTAGAAACTGTTGCTATTGAAACTCCTGCTTCTTTTGCAACGTCCTTAATAGAAGCTGCCATAACCATTTCCTCCTTTATATTTCAAAGTAATTATATAAAACTATTATTTATTAATAAAAGGCTAGAGTCAAAAGTATAACTTAGATTCTAGCCCATTAAATGTATTATTACTTAACAACCTCAACTGTCATATCTAAGTTTTCACCATTTATAATAGTTTGTGCATAATCACAAGTTTCATTATAAACAATATCGGTAGTTAAAGTTTCTTTCTTTATTGTTTCTGAGAACTTTTCAATTACACCTAATAATAAATCATTATTAGCTACGTAAAGCTTTATCTTATCAGCTACTTCAAAACCTTTATCTTTTCTCATGTTTTGGATCTTAGAAATAATTTCTCTTACATGACCTTCTTCTCTCAACTCTTCTGTAATATGAGTATCAAGAACAACCCCAAATTCACCTTCACCTGCAAAAGCATATCCTTCTAAGCCTTGCATAGTTACAAGAATATTTTCTGAATTTAATTCTATTTCTGTTCCATTAACATTTATAACTTCAACATCGCCGCCTTTAATCTTTTGAGCTAATTCCATTTGATTTTTAGCAGCAATTTCTTTTCTTATTCCAGGTATTAACTTACCATAAGTTTTACCTAGTACAGGTAGATTTGGTTTTAATTCAAAGTTAACATGTTCTGAAAGATCTGCACCAAACTTAATTTCCTTAATATTTAACTCATTAGTTATAATATCACCATAATATTCAGGAAGTGATGCTACAGAAACTAATATTTCTGAAAGTGGCTGTCTATTCTTAATATTAGCACCATTTCTAGCACTTCTACCAAGTTTAACTATTGTATAAGCTAAATCCATTTCCTTTTCTAGTTCTTTATTTATAGCAGTTTCATCAACTTGTGGCCATCTAGTTAAATGAATACTTTCTTCTACTGTCTTATCTAAATTAACTACTAAGTTTTGATAAATTTCTTCTGTTACAAATGGTACGAATGGTGCTGCAACTTTTGCTAAAGTAACAAGAACTCTATATAAAGTTACATATGCTCCAATTTTATCATCAGTAATAGTTTCAGTCCAATATCTAGATCTGTTTCTTCTTACATACCAGTTAGATAATTCATCAGTGAATTCTTCAATACTTAATGCTGCTGATGTTATATCATAATCATTTAATTTTTCATCAACATTTTTAATTAATGTATTTAACTTAGACATTATCCATTTATCCATTATATTTTCAGATTTAAAATCAGCATAATTTAGTGGATTGAATGAATCTATATCTGCATATAATACATAGAATGAATATACATTCCATAAAGTACTTAAGAATTTTCTTTGAGATTCTCCTACATCATCAGTTGAGAATCTAGTTGGAAGCCATGGAGCACTTGCAGTATAGAAATGCCATCTTGTAGCATCTGCACCTTGAGAACCCAATACTTCAAATGGATCTACAACATTCCCCTTTGATTTTGACATCTTTAAGCCCTTCTTATCCAGAACATGACCTAAAACAATACAGTTTTCAAATGGATTTCTATCAAATACAGCAGTTGAAATCGCTAATAATGTATAGAACCAACCTCTTGTTTGGTCAACAGCTTCTGATATAAATTGAGCTGGGTAATTTTCTTCAAATAATTCTTTATTTTCAAACGGATAGTGTAATTGAGCAAATGGCATTGATCCTGAATCAAACCAACAATCAATAACTTCTCTAGTTCTTGTCATTTCCTTAGCACAATGAGGACATTTCAAATGTACATTATCTATATAAGGTTTATGAAGTTCAATATCTTCTGGTACATTAATTCCTTTTTCCTTAAGCTCTGCAATGCTTCCTATACATTCTTTGTGTCCACATTCACATTCCCAAATTGGAAGTGGTGTTCCCCAGTATCTATCTCTTGAAATACCCCAATCAATAACATTTTCTAGGAACTTTCCGAATCTTCCTGTTCTAATGTTATCAGGATACCAGTTAATTTTATTATTATTCTCTAAAAGTTTATCTCTTAGAGAAGTCATTCTTACAAACCAGCTTTCTTTTGGATAGTAAAGAAGTGGTGTATCACATCTCCAACAATGTGGATATGAGTGAAGATGTCTTTCAGCTTTAAATAACTTATTATTTTCTTCAAGCCATTTACAAATGCTTTCATCACACTTCTTAACAAACTTACCTGCCCATGGAGTAACTTCTTCTACAAATTTACCTTCTTTATCAACTAAATTAATGAAAGTTATTCCATTTGCTTTAGCAACTAAGCTATCATCTTCACCATAAGCTGGTGCTATATGAACTATACCAGTACCATCTGTTAATGTTACATAATCACCATGAATTATTTCAAATGCTTTTCCTTCAACTTTACCAAAAGGCATTAGTTGTTCATATTTAGTTCCAAGAAGTTCTGATCCATTAAATTCTTTAACTATTTCATATTCTTCTCCAAGTACTTTATCCGCTAAATCTTTAGCTATTATATAAACTTCTTCTTCTACCTTTGCCTCAATGTATGTATAAGCTTTATTTATACAAAGAGCTAAATTTGATGGTAATGTCCAAGGTGTTGTTGTCCAAGCTAATATAAACTTATTTTCTTCTCCTACTACTTTAAACTTAGCAATAGCAGTTAAATCCTTAACATCTTTATATCCTTGTGCAACTTCATGAGATGAAAGAGCTGTTCCACATCTTGGGCAATAAGGCATTACCTTATGTCCTTCATATAAAAGTTCTTTATCCCACATTTGTTTTAAAGCCCACCATACTGATTCAATATATGGATTATGGTAAGTTACATATGGATGCTCCATATCTACCCAATAACCAATTTGTTCAGTCATCTTTTCCCACATGCTAACATATGTAAACACGCTATCTTTACATTCTTTAACGAACTTTTCAACACCATATTCTTCTATTTGTTCTTTTCCTGAAATTCCAAGTTTCTTTTCTATTTCAAGTTCAACTGGAAGACCATGAGTATCCCAACCTGCTTTTCTTATTACTCTATAACCTTTCATAACTTTATATCTTGGAATTATATCTTTCATAACTCTTGTTAATATATGACCAACATGAGGCTTTCCGTTTGCTGTTGGAGGGCCATCATAAAAAGTAAAATATTCACCATCTTGATTTGAATCAAAACTCTTTTTTATAACGTTTCTTTCATTCCAAAGCTTTGCTATATCTTTTTCCATATTTACAAAACCTCTTGAAGAATCAACCTTTTTGTACATTCTGTTTTCCCCTTTCATAGCTTAATAAATTTTCATATATTTTAATTTAATATAAAAAAAACTTCATCCCACAGGACGAAGTTAAAATCGCAAACCACCTAAGGTTAACACTTTCATAAATAGTGTTTAGTTCAAGTACAAACATACTCTATCCTTTAACGCAGGCAACGTGATAACTTAATAAGCTACAGCTTTTCAGTTTCCAACTCCTAGGTGATTTTCTCTTAGCTTCCCTATAGCTTTGCACCAACCAGCTATTCTCTTAAAGTTAAGTCTAAGTTACTTTTCCTAATCATAGTTTTTTCTTTTATTGTAACATTATATATTAACCATATTTAAATGTCAATTGATGCATTTAAAGTTATTGTAAATATTTTATAGATATTGTATTGAGAGTCAGATTGATGCTTATTACTATTATTTACATTATTAAATCCACTATTCATATTTTTCTATTTTATACGCTTATTTGTACTTTTTGTATTATTCCTAAATACCAAATTTGCCATTGCAAATACCGTTATAGGTACAGTCCATACAATACCTAAGCTACCTGAAAATGCAGTTATTATTTCTGTTGTTATTATTTCCATATTAATTATATTTATATATGGCATTTGTTGAGCATAAAGTAAAAATATCAAACTAAATGCACCACCTGCATAAGCTAATATCAAAGTATTAGACATAGCACCTATTATGTCTTTTCCAACATTCATGCCACTTTTTATAAAATTCCTTTTATTTATATTATTTTTTACCTGTAATATCTCATCCATTGCAGAAGTAATTGAAACACTAACATCCATAATAGCTCCAAGAGATCCTATTATAATTGCTGAAAACATTATATGTTTAAAATTAAGACCTAAACTTGAATTAGTATATGCAATCATTTGAGATTCTGTTTCTGCAAGCCCAGTAATTTTACACATATTCCCTATAAAAACTGCAACTACAGTAGCAATTACTATTCCACCTATGGTTCCTAATACTGATATTATAGTTTTTCTATTAATTCCATTAATAAAAAATAATGAAGATGCTACTGTTACAACACAAACTAAAATAGTTGCTATTAATGGATTAAATCCACTAACTAATATAGGAAGTAGTACTTTTATTATCATAAAACTTGTAAAAGCTAAGGTTAATACTGATTTAACTCCCATTTTTCCACATATTAATACAACTGAAACTATAAATATTCCAATTAAAAGATATAAATAATTTTCTCTAACTATTTCGTATAAATGTATAGAATTTATTTTCCCTTCATCCGAAATTGTATAATTTATCACTATTTCATCATTTTCATTAACTATTATTCTATGCATATCTATTGCTTCTATAGTATTCCTAATTTTATATTTTTCCCCTTTATGTTTACCATCAAGTATAGTAATTTCAAATTCTTGTTTAGTTTGTAACACTGTTTTATCATTATTTAATCTATCTGTATCATCATAAGTTATTTTATCTACTCTAGCTTTTGAAAAAAAATAATGTTCTTCTTCAGCTAATTTATGATTATTAGACTGTATTAATACGAATGAAAATAATCCAAATACCATAATAGCTAAAACTGCTATACATATGTATCTATTTTTATCTATTTTTTTCATAGTTACTCCCACCATTAAAAGATATTTTATTTAAGGCATATGAAAATAAACTAACATACTTACTTAGTTATTTATTGGAATGTGCCTTAATTAAGGAAAGTCATAGAGAGAATATTATTTTCCCTATGACTTCTTTCAATTTAAATTAATTATAAAATTTTTTAATTTAATTCATATGATAATAATTATTTATTTTTTACCATATCCCAAGTTACAGATTTAGAATTATTAGATGTTTGTTCTCCTGAAATTCCAGATAAAGATACTTTTCCACTGTTAATACATTCAACAGCTTTTTTTCTTTGTTCCGAATCCCAATTATTTCCTATAATACTCCAATTATTATCACATTCAGGAGTTATAGTTCCACCTTTTACTTCTTGAATATATTTTCCAATTAAATCTCTTATTCTTCCGTCACCTAAATCTTGAGTTTCTTCTGATTTTCCTACAAGTACAGGAAGTTGTTCTCCGTTTTTAAAGATAACCCCCGGAGCTAATAATTGAGTAGCTCCTCTATAATTATTAACTGTTAAATACATTTCATCTGAATCATTTATCTTACTTCCGTCCATTCTTGTTAAATTAACTATTCTATTTCCTACATCTTTTGAAATATCTACATTGTATTTTATTCCAGCAAACATATCAAAATTATATCCTGGTATGTTTGGATTAAATGAAACTGTTAAATCTCCAGCATTATATTTATTGTAATAAGAAACAGACCATTCCATATACTTCTTAAGTTGACTTCCTGTTATTTTAAGAACATATAATGTATTATCAAACTTGTATATATTAGCAGTGTCACATTTCTTTATAGATCCTTCTAATATGTTTTGTCCATTTTTAAATACTGCTGCTGATGAAACATCTATTTTATGATTCGCTACTTTTTCTCCATAATACATTTGAACCTTATTTATTAAACTAAGCATAGGAGTAGGTTGTATTTTAGCTTGATCTATTCCCTTAACTTCATTTGGAGGAGTTAAATTACCATCTTTTAAAACTCCAATTTGTGTATTTGCATCATCAATTGCAGCTTTATTAAATGGTTTTAATGTATTTATAAGTTCACTATTTGCTTTAACAGCTGTACCATTTTTAGGAGCCATATCATAAAGTTTTGTTATAATATCAGTACCCTTATTAGCTACTATATATTCACCATCTGCATTTTTAGTTAAATCAATGTTTATTTGACCTAAAGTTTGTGCCCATTTATATGCTTCAATTATTACTGTTCCATTAGCTTTGGCTTTTTCATACTCACTCATAGATACTTCAGTAACAACACCATCTTTTGTTGTTGCTGTAACAGTATTATTTTTAGCATTTAAAGAATATGCTTTGTGATCATAATAATAATCTCCTGGAATCTTCACATGAAAATGAGCAGCTACAAAAGCAGTTATTTCTGGACATTCTTCTAATACTTCAATAGCACTTGAACCTGGTTCATCATATTCTCCTGTTATTCCCATATGATCAACAGCTATAATTACATTTATATTTTGTTTTTTAAGTTCTTTAATAGCAGCCTTAGTTTCATCTACTGAATTTGTAATTTTATATCCTTTTAAGTTAGCTGAATCCCATTTTTTTATATTAGGTGTTACCATACCTATTATTCCAACTTTAACACCATTTCTTTCTATTATTGTATATGGTGCTGCAATTCTTGTAGTGCCATCTTTTTCATATACATTACCGCCTAATACAGTACCATTAAATTGTTTCATTATATGCTTTAAAGCAGGTATTCCATAATTAAATTCATGATTTCCTAATGTCATAGTGTCATATCCTATTTTATTCATAGCTAAAATCATAGGATTTACAGAAGTATTTATAAATAATGACTCTGAATTATCTTGTATTATATCACCGGCATCAACCAATATTGTATTAGGATTTTTAGTTCTTAATTCATTAACCTTAGTTGCTATTTGAGTAAGACTTCCTGATTCATTAGGCATATTTATAGCATAATCATATGGTGAAAATCTGCCATGAGTATCAGTAGTTGTTAAGATTTGTAATGTCATATTATCGCCTTTATTTCCTAATTCATTAGTAGAATCATTAATATTTTTTTCTTCTGTTAAATCGATTACTTTATTTTTATCTTTTGTAGTATCTGCGTTAACACTTACTGGTGTAAATAAAGTAAATAACATCATAGATGCTACTATAGCAGATAAAATTTTTTTGTTTTTGAAACGTTTAAACATTTACATTTACCTCCTTACTTTTTTATACAACAATTAAATTCCGTTTAGAATATAATTATATCACATTTTTTACCAACAAAACCATATTGTTGATTTTAGATGCTGTTAATAATATTAAAATAAATTTAATTTTTAATATTACTCAGTACTTATGCCATTATCTTTAACTAATATACTTATATTTTTAAAACTTAATATAATATTTTAATTATATAATAATTTTCTTAATACTTACTTAACTAAATATTTTTCTAAAACTATTTTAATTTTATTTTATATGATAGATAATAATTATCTATTAATATTGACTATCTTAAACTTAAGTGTTTTAATTTAATAAATAACTATTAAATATAAGGAGACGTATATATGGATAACAATTTAAATAAAGATATTTTAGATAAAATAACAAAAACTTGTACTTGTAAAAGTATAACTAGAGCAAAAATTAAAGAAGCTATAATAAATGGTGCTTCAACTTATGAAGACGTAAAAAAAGCTACTGGTGCTGGAACAGGATGCTGCAAAGGAAGAAGGTGTTCAGAAAAAATAAATACTTTAATAAAAGAACTAAGCTAATTTACTATGTTTGAACAAATTCTAATATGTGCTTAAGTGGAACTAAATTGAATGAGTTAACTTAGGAATACTAAAATAATTAAATACTAATTAGACTATTATGTTATAATCATATAGAATATTTAAGAAACAATTATAAACCAGTTTTATTCTGGTTTATAATTGTTTTAGGCTTTATTTTAATTGAGTATTTATTGTTAAAAAGACTTTTCTTATCTATAAAAATAAAGCCTATTATTTAAATATAATAATTATTTTTGAAGGGAGTCTTTTATAGTATGGCAAGTAAATTTTATTTACATAAAGGACGTAGTGGTAAAGCTGAACAGGGTCGTCCTTGGATTTATACTGATGAAATAAATGAATATGATGGTGAATATGAAAATGGTGATATAGTAGAAGTTTACAATCATAAAGGTTATTTCATAGGCAAAGGTTACATAAACGATAGAAGTAAAATAACTATTAGAATAATGACAAGAGACATAAATGAAAACATAGATGACGAATTCTTTAAAAAGAGATTTAAAACAGCTTTTGAATATAGAAGAAATATAATTGATTATTCTTCTTGTAGAGTTATCTTTGGTGAAGCTGATTTTCTACCTGGACTAACTGTTGACAAATTTGAAGATTATTATGTAATTCAAATCTCTACACTTGGCATGGATCAATATAGAGATTTAATAGTTAAGGTTTTAGTTAATGAGTATAATGCTAAAGGTGTGTATGAAAGAAGTGATATAGCAACTAGAGAAATTGAAGGGCTAGAACAAACTAAAGGATTTTTAACTCCAGCCTTTGATACTAATGTTCAAATTATTGAAAATGGAGTTAAATATATAGTGGATTTAGCAAATGGTCAAAAGACTGGTTTCTTCTTAGATCAAAAGGAAAATAGAGCTGCTATTCATAGAATATGTAAAGGTAAAGATGTACTAGATTGCTTTACTCACACTGGTTCTTTTGCTTTAAATGCAGGTATTGCTGGAGCAAAATCAGTTCTTGGAATAGATGTATCACAACACGCTGTAGATTGTGCTAATAGAAATGCTCAATTAAATAATCTTCAAGATACAGTTAAATTTGAATGTCATAATGCATTTGATGTTCTTCCTGCATGGTCAAGAGAAGAAAAGAAATTTGATGTTGTAATTCTTGATCCTCCTGCATTTACAAAGTCTAGAAATACTATTAACTCTGCAAAAAGAGGATATAAAGAAATTAATTTAAGAGGATTAAAACTAGTTGAGCATGGTGGATATTTTATAACTTGTTCTTGTTCACATTATATGAGTGAAGAACTTTTAAAAAAGACTATTTTAGAAGCTTGCCAAGATGCTCATAAACTTATAAGACAAGTAGAATTTAGAACTCAGTCTTGTGACCATCCAATACTTTGGAATTCAGATGAAAGTTATTATCTAAAATTCTTTATATTTCAAGTATTTGATAAAACAAAACTATAAAAAGTGGCTTACGCCACCCTTTATTAGTTGAAAGTGGAGAATTGAAAGTTTGGATTAAAAAGCTAAGCTTTTCTAAAAATATATATTTTAAAATTCTATCGAGAAATTCTTACCTTAATTCTCTACTTTCTCTTTCAATTCTCAACTAAATTTATTTGTACTCTTAGATTTTCATACACTTTTCAAAATTCTATAATTTTACTATCTTCTTTCCATCATAAATTGGCACTACATCTACTATGTTTTTCTTTACGCAATATTCTATATCTTTATCTAAATTTAAAGACCTCATAACTGAATAATGTCTAGCTTCCTTAACATATTCTATAATTCCTGGATTATTTTCATATATAATATTTGCAGTCTTGGCTATATCTGTAAGGTTTATATTACTTTTTTCTTTTAATATAGTATTAATTATATATCCTCCACAAATGTAATCATCCATAGAAAACTCCCCATTAGTTCCTGCATTAACTATAACAATATCCTCATTAAGCTCTAATAATTTTTTAGCTACAGCCTCTGCATTTATCATTGCTGCTATAATAATCTTCTTTCCTGATAGACATTTAGTTAATGCTCTAGTTCCGTTTGTAGTTGTAATTAAAACTGTCTTATCTTTAACTACCTCTTCTGTATATTCTAAAGGTGAATTGCTTAAATCAAACCCTTCAATCTTAACAGCTCTTCTTTCTCCCCCTAATACAACTTCACTTTTTTCATACTTTTTTGCTTCTTCAACAGTTTCTTCTATAGTTAAATATGGTATCACTTTTTTGCATCCATTATTAATTGCTGTTGTTATAACGGAAGTTGCTCTAAACATGTCTATAACAACAACAATCCTATCTTTTACAATATCATTAGTTAAGTAATCCGCTGAGATTACAACATCTATTTTCATTTAAATATCCCCCACATTAAAATTCTTACCTTGATAAATATCATTATCTTCTAATGACTTATCAATAGCATTTAAAACTTCCCATTTTTTCAAACTCCACATAGGCCCTATAAGTAAATCTCTAGGTGCATCACCAGTTAATCTGTGTACTACCATTTCTTTTGGTAATATAGAAATTGCCTTACAAATTAAACTTATATAATCTTCTTGTGATAAGAATTCAAGTTCCCCTTTTTCATATAATTTAACCATTTTAGTATCTTTCATCAAATGTAATAAATGAAGCTTAATTCCTTTTGCTCCAGAATGAGCAATATAATTTATAGTTTTTAACATATCTTCATTACTTTCACCTGGTAAACCTAATATAGAATGTACAACAACATCTATATTTCTCTTTTTAAGCCTATCCATAGCATCATCAAATACATTTAAATCATATCCTCTATTTATCTTCTTTGCTACATCATCATTTATAGTTTGTAATCCAAGTTCAACCCATACATATAATTTCTTACTTAATTCTTCTATTAAATCTAATACATCCTCTTCTAAACAATCAGGTCTAGTTGCTATTGATAATGCTACAACGCCTTCTTGATTTATAGCTTCTTCATACTTTCTCCTTAATTCCTCTACTGGAGCATATGTATTTGTATATGCCTGAAAATAAGCTATATATTTTCCACTTTTCCATTTATTAGCCATCATAGTTTTTACATTATTAAATTGTTCTGTAATAGATAATTTTCTACTTCCAGCGTAATCTCCAGATCCGCTAGAACTACAAAATATACATCCACCTTTGCTTATTTTTCCATCTCTATTAGGACATGAAAAGCCTCCATCTAAAGATATCTTAAATACCTTTTCTCCAAACTTTTCTCTTAAAAAATAATTCAAACTATGATATCTCTTTCCATTCCAAAAATTATCCATTCTTCCTCCTAAACTTTACTCATACACACTTAAATAATACATTTTTAATACATTTTTAATATCAATTACTTTTTTAAAATTGTAGATTTATTTGTATTTACGGAATATATACCTGTTAAGTCATCATCTTCTTCAGTAACTCCTTCTAATAATGTAACTCTTACCATAATTTCTTCTTCATTAACATACATAACTCTTACATTATATTTGTCTGTTGGGAATTTATTTTCTACATTTATAGGTAATTCTTTACCACCTTCTATATTAAATATTTTTAATCCTATCCCTCCATTAGAATTTCTGTAAGAAACAATCACATTATCTTCTGCTGCACTAAAGCCTATTCTCTCCACTTGACAATCATTTAATATTCCAAAATTTTTAACTTTATCAGTTTGTACTTTTTCTATTCCGTTGCTCTTATCTTCATTTTCATTTTTCTCATCATCTTTATTACTTCCTATTGTAGCAACTGAATCATTAGTTTTTATGTATAATACTCCAATATAACTATCTTTTCCATTAGTTGTTGAATAAGCTACTTTATCTCCTAAATAATTTAATCCACAACTCGAAAATTTTTCATTAGGAATATTAACTCTTTCTAATGGATTACCATCTTTATTATATACTTGTTTAGGCATATCTAAAAGTTTTAAAATAAGCTTACTTTCACCAATCCCTGAAGTTTGTAATCTTAACTCATTTTCTATTTCATGTATTTCCGCTTCTTCAGAAGTAGTTAAATTATTTATTTTATAATCATCATTCTCTTTTATGACATCTATATTATATTTATCTAAACTGTTATTTGGAGAATAGTCTTCCCCTCTAAGTACATCAAATATTATAGATACTTTATCACCGCCATCTACTGTCCTATTTATTTTAAACACTTGTATTTTAGAATTTCCTAAATCATTTATTTTCGAGCTAGAAATAAAACTGTCAGTACACATTTTTTTTGCCTCATCAAAATTTTCATTTTGAACTTCCATTAAATATTTTTGAGCAGTTTCAATAGCTTTCTTACTGTTATATAAATCTGTGCTTTCACTATTTGAAATTTTATTTCTACATCCTAAAGACATAAAAATCATCAATGTAGATATTAATATTAAAATTATCTTCTTCAAATTTAAATTCCTCCCTTAATATAACTCTTTATTTATTTTTCCTAAGAAATGTACTGTTATGCAGATAATTTAAGAATAAAAATTAAGTTTACATTATATACTTATTAGTGAAAATATTGTTAAGGAGAATTTGAATTGAAAAAAGATTTTGTTAATATATTTCAAGTTGCAGTAGTATTTATAGGTACAATTGTTGGAGCTGGATTAGCTTCTGGAAAAGAAATTACTGAATTTTTTACTTCCTTTGGGTTAAAAAGTTTCTTTGGAATTTTGGCATGTGGAATATTTTATATTGTGATTGGATATATAATTTCCAAAATAAGTATTAGTTATGAATTAAATTCTTATAGTGATTTAATTAATGTAATAAGCCCTAATTATTTAGGTAAATTTACAGGTTTTATAACTACTTTATACCTTATTTCAAGTGCTTCTATAATTTTAGCTGGAAGTGGAGCTCTTATTAATCAATTTTTTGAAATTCCTAAATTAGTAGGATCTATAATAATGGTTTGTATAGCTATATTTTTTTTATTAAGAGATACCGATGGATTGATTGCAGTAAATTCATTTATAGTTCCATCTCTAATTTGTACAATTACTTTAATAACTATTTTATATTTTTTATTCTCTAGAGATGCCCTTTCATTAGCAAACATGAATCAATTTAAACCTGTAAAAAAAGGACTTGCTGTATCAACTATATTATATGCAGGTTACAACACCCTTTGTTGTACAGGAGTATTAGCTCCTCTTAGTACTAAAATAAAAAAACTAAAACCATGCTTATAGGAATCATTCTTGGTTCTATTGGATTAACCTTACTTTGCTCAGCAATAAATCTTATGTTAACAGTAAATCAACCCTATATCTATAAATTTGAAATTCCATTGCTTCTTGTAGCAAATAGATTTGGTTGTGTAATACAAGCTATATTATTGGTTATTATATGGCTTGAAATGTTTTCTACTGAAGTTTCTGATGTCTATTCAATAAGTAAAACATTAGAACAAGCTTTTAATATTGATTTTAAAAAAGGTATCTTTTTAATTTTAGCCATAGCCCTTCCAATATCTCAAATTGGATTCAGTAATTTAATAACAAAATTATATCCTGCTTTTGGAGTATTAAGTTTAATATTTGTATCTCAAAGTATAATATTTTACTTTAAACATAGAAAGCAAATTAGATAATATTTATGTACTAATAAAGTAATTATTTTAAAACATAATTATTAAATAATATCTCATGATATAATAGACAATATTAGAATTCTATTTATGTTTAAATATCGAGGGGATAATTATGAAGTATTCAAATATGTTAAAAGAATGTACTCTTTGTTATAGAAATTGTAAAGTTAATAGATTAAATAATGAAATAGGCTTTTGTAAGGCCTCTGAAAAAATAAAGGTTGCACGAGCTGCATTGCATATGTGGGAAGAACCTCCTATTTCATCTGGCAAAGGTTCTGGTACTGTATTTTTTTCACACTGTAATTTAAACTGTGTATTTTGTCAAAATCATGATATAAGTCAAGAATTTAAAGGAATAAATATATCAATAGAAAGACTTGCTGAAATATTTTTAGAACTTCAGGAAAAAGGAGCTAACAACATAAATTTAGTAACACCAACTCATTATGTACCTCAAATAATTGAGGCATTAGATATTTCTAAAAACAAGGGCCTAAATATACCTATACTATATAATACAAATACTTATGATTCAATTGAAACAATTAAAGCTTTAGATGGATATATTGATGTATATCTTCCTGATTTTAAGTATTTTAACAATAAATATTCTATTAAATATTCAACGGCTAGTAACTACAGTATAAATGCTATAAAAATTATAGATGAAATGGTAAAACAAACTGGTGAGGTTAAATTTGATTCTAATTCTCATATTACTAAAGGTGTTATTGTTAGGCATTTACTTCTCCCAGGATTACTTTTTGATTCAAAAAAAGTTATAGATTTACTATTCAATAGATATGGAGATAAAATTTATATTAGTCTAATGAATCAGTATACTCCTATGTTCAAAGCCTGTGATTATCCTGAAATAAATAAACCACTAAATCCTAAGCATTATGATAGTTTAATTGATTATGCTGTAAATATAGGTTTAAAAAATGGGTTTATCCAAGAGCAAGGAACCAACACAACAGATTTTGTTCCATCTTTTAATGGTGAAGGAATATAACAAAGTGTTTATACAACACTTGTTTAGTTGAAAGTGGAGAGATAAGAGTTAAAAGTTTTAGTATAAAGTTATAAATATTTTTAAAAATATATTTTTGAAAATTCTAATATAGATTTTTTTCTTAACTCTAAACTTTCCACTCTTAATATTCAACTAATATTTGCTCACAAACCTAGGTTTTATAAACTTTTCAAGCTTAAAAAAATTCTATAATTTACTATGCAAAATAATTAAAACTTGGAATTTCTTTAGTGGCTTGTTCAATAGTTATTGGAGGTACAAATATCTTTTGACTAGAGTCTTCCCCTCTAAGTTCTGCTATTCTTGTAACTCCAACATATACATCAGATATTTTATACCAAGTTGCATAATCAACTACTCCAGTTTTTGGCAAACTGAATATTCCTTGAAATACTTTTACTGCATCAACTGTTTTTTGTCCAAAAACCCCATCTTCAGCCATCTTAGGAATAAGAGGATAATTCTTAGCTATTCTATTTAATTGATTTTGTATTGTTTTAACAGGTTCTCCAACTGATCCAAGTGTTAAATCATAGTCTGGATATGATTTAGGTCTTCCTTGAACCTTTTCAGCTGTTACAAGTTCAATATCACTTCCATAATAATATTTTAATATTTCATATGGAGGTTTTCCTTCAGAACCTAAACTTTGACTTCCCCATTGACTTAACCATTGAGGGCAACTCACTTTTTTACCATCACAATACTGTGTAAAAAGAGGTTGTTTTTTACCTACTCTCCTAACATAAGTAGAAAAGATTTCATCAACTATTGCACTTATACTATCATAGATATTTCGTCCATAATTAAAAGCATGATCATAAGCTGTAGAACTTGTAATATCAAAATTCTTTCCTTTTCCTCTATACCATTCTGTATATATTCTATTTAATGTAAATGAAATTATACAAAATATATTAGCTCTTATTGCATTACTAGACCATGTAGAATATATTTCACAGGATGCAACATTTTTTATATATTCCTTAAAAGGAACTGTGTAATTAGGAGCTGAAGGATCATTAGGACCTCCTTGATGTACTATTACATATTCTGGTACTACTGGTTTTTGTAATACAACTCCTGAAGTTGGTGGTGGTAGTGGTTTTTCCTCTTCTTCAGGAATTTTAGGAGGAAAATTTCCATTAAGAGTATTTGGTTGAATATTGATAACTTCATTTTGTCTCTCTTTAGCTTTTTGTTCAACTAAATTACATCTTTGATACGCCACCTGTTCAGGGAATATTTGACACCCATTTATTACCAATGTTTCAAATCCGTCTCTCTCAACTAAGATATCATAAACACTATAAGGAATTTCATTACTATTTTCATCTAAAGAATATTCAATCGGAGGCGACTCCAACTCTACTTGTTCAGTTAATCCAATTGTATTTGTAACTAATTCTATATTTGATGTATTATTTTTATTTGAAGAATTTTTCTTTATACTTATTTTAGCATTATCTACTGGTATATAATCATCACCATTAAAACATTGAATTTTCAAACTACCTTTGTCAGCCATAACTAACTCCTTAATATTTTTCCTACGAATACTATATGATATAAGAATAGATTTAGTTACTCGTACCTTTTAGTAAATTAATTATTAGGTATTCTAATAAATAAATTTCCTATATAAAATTCATTAGCTTTTTTATATCTTCTATCATAATTTAAGTCCTTATATTTTACATACTTTTTTATATCATTTGAATCGTTATCTAAATCATTTTTATTTATTTTTCTTGACAAACCAGTTGATTTTATACTACTTCTTATTGAAAGTTCACTTAATATAATTTCAATGTTATAAAGAGTATCATAAGCACAAACTACTCCATATCCCCAAAGTGGATTAGGATATTCTATATCAGTTCTTGCTCTATTCGCACCTCTTATTAAATAATATTTCAATCTTTGTCCATATAAATAAGGATCATTCCCTTTTACTATTCCAAATTCCATAATTAACGCACAAATTCCAGATACTTGAGGTGCTGCCATAGAAGTTCCTGTCTTTGAATCATATCCACCATTAGGTACAGGGCCTAAAATTCCAACACCTGGTGCAACAACATCTGGTCTTATTAATAAATCTGGCAACCTAGGACCTCTACCACTGAATGAAGATAATGTATTTGTTAATGAATTATAACTTCCTACTGCTATAACATTTCCTACTGTTGCAGGTATTCCTAATGTATTATAATTAGTAGGTTCTAAAAATTTAGTTTGAGGATTTAAGCCTTCAGATATAGGAAGCCAAATTGAAAATTTCCCCCTATAATCATTAAGAGCAACTATTTCTAATTTCCATACACCTGAAATTAAATAATTTGATCCTATTGAAGATATTATTATTTTAATTTCATTATTTAATTCAAAAGGCTTTGGTCCAGATACATATATATCATATCTGTCACGCCCTATAGCTCCATTAAAATATCCTTCTCTTATCTCTATATTTCTACTAATTTGTCCAGTAGGTGATATTATTTTTAAAGATACATCAGGTAATATTGATTTATATAAATTTATAACTACTGTGTTTTCATCACTAGCAACATTAAATGTTCTAATTTGAACTTCATCTAAATCACTATCAAAATTACCATTTGTATGATGAGATGCATCACCTTCATTTCCTGCTGCTATAACGATAGTTACTCTTTCTAAATTAGATACAGTTGAAATATATTGTTCTAATAAACTACTTCCATTATGTGCTCCATTATTAGTACTTAAACTTAAATTTATTACTAATGGCATATTTAATTCTTTACTTTTATCTACTAAGAATTTTATTCCTTTCATTATTTGAGAACTTAATATCCATGCTCCTCTTGCTGCTTTTACCATAGCTATAGATGCATCTGGCGCTGCCCCCTTATATGTTCTACTAATATTCCCACCTGCGCTTGCAATTCCTGCTACATGGGTTCCATGACCTGTATTGTCTAAAACAGGAACAATTGAAAATGGATTTGGTGATTTTATAGCTCTATTAATTGTTTCTTTATCATAAACTTTTTTTCCTGAACTTAAATCATAGATGTACTCTATTCTTGTTTTACCATCTACATCCATAAATGCTGGATGCATATAATCTATTCCCGAATCAACAAACCCTACTAATATACCATTTCCTGATAAATTATAAGTTGAAACAGCTTTTGGAACACAAGTGGCTCTATTTCCTTCCATATCTGCTTCATATAAACTCTGTGGTAATTCTATATATTGAATACTATCACTTGTAGCTAATTTATTTACACTTTTTAATGGTATAGTCATTATTCCAAAATTAAAGCCTAAATCTTCAAATTCCCCTTCTAGATCTTGTGCTAATTTCTCTAATATTTGTGGAGTATCTCTATACAAAATAGTAAATTCAATTTTTTCTCCTAATTCCCCCTTAAAAAATTTCTTATTAATTCTATCTAATATATCTTGTGGTACATTAGTTAATAAACCAATAGAAGCACCAAGTTTAGATGATATGTTATTAGATTCTATGGTCTCTATTTTAATCAACTCCAAGTATTTTTATATAATAAATTGTATGCTTACTACATTAATTAATTGATTAAAAAATTTATTACATGAAGTTAAAACACCTTAAAATCATCTTAAGCATATTAAAATAAAAGGTTATTACCTAATTAAATCTACTTAATTAGGTAATAACCAATATTTTAAAGCTTTATTTCAATTCTCTCTAATTTTGCTATTATATTTATTTCTTTTATTTCAGTTGTTTCTGTAAATAAACTACCACCATTACTGATTAATAAAACTTTAGAATTTCCAAGACTTCTTATTTGTCTTATTTTTCTTTCACCTTTATGATCAATTAAAAAAATACCATTATTACTAAATTCCTTAACCTTATGTGCAAAGACCAAATCACCTTTTAATATTCTAAATCCAGACATTTCATCATTTTCTATTTCAAGATAAAGTACCTTATCTTGAGGATATCCTTCAACTTTGTTAGAATGAACAATCAATTCCTTTGTGCCTTTTATACTAGTTAGAGAATAATTATAAATAGGTACATTTTTTATAACTGAAGAAAACGCATCAGTCCATACTTCTGATTTTTGTGCCTTAGGTTTAGGTGTCTTTCTCAAAATTTCTTTTTCTTTCATTAATTCTTCGTCAGTAACAACCATATTTATATCATTTAAATCTGTTTTTAAAAACTTAGAAGCTCTTGCTATAAATGATTCATTAGCTACTTTTCTTCCTAATTCAATATCATTTATATACTTTTCTGCTACTCCTAATTTTTTCGCTAATACTTTAGCTGATAATCCATTTTTTTCTCTTGCTTGTTTTATTTTTTCTCCTACACGGCTCACTTTATTCTCTCCCCTTTTGCCCTGCTTTATGCCATTCTCTCTCTTTAATTAAATGTTCTAATAAGTATTTCAGTGACCAATTACAAGAAACTGAAGTTGTTACAGCTAATACCCCATCACTTGTAAATCCTCTTATATATCTTATTGCACCTTTTAATTCGCCTTCTGCAAATTTATTAAATATTATCATTTTTTCATCTGGCATATCTTCAGGTTCTTCTACTTGCTCTAAACCTGATATTAAATCTTTTATCTTAACATTGCCCATGTCCTTGTTAACTTTTATAACTTTTCCATAGCGTTGTTTTATCTTATTGATTTCATTATCCTCTAATCCATATGCTAATATACATTTAATATTAGGAATCATAATATCACCGCCTTCACTTATATATAAAAAAATCTCTAAGCGACTTTGGAGCGTTGATTTTTTAGCCATATACGCTTTTTATCAACAAAAATAACCTATTAGAAAATTATTTTTTAATAAAGTGTTGATATATATTTAAATAAACACTTTTAAATAATTATATATCAACACCTATATTTTAATTAAAAACCTTTTAAATTTTATAAACTATTCTTCAATTATTTCCGGTTCTCCATAAGTTTCACCTTGAGTATCAACAGTCATTTTTTCAATAACTTGATCTTCATATGGTCTATCTTGCATATCTCTTTTTGTTGCAACTATTTCATCAGCAACTTCAATACCTTCTATAACTTTACCAAATGACGCATATTGTCCATCTAAATGTGGAGCATTAGCAACCATTATAAAAAATTGACTTCCTGCTGAATCTGGATGCATAGCTCTTGCCATAGATAATACACCTTTAGCATGTTTTAAATCATTTTTAAATCCATTAGATGTAAATTCACCTTTTATTCCATATCCTGGACCACCCATTCCTGTACCTTCTGGACATCCACCTTGTATCATGAATCCTGGTATTACTCTGTGAAATATTAATCCATCATAAAATCCTCTATTTATTAAATCAATAAAATTCTTAACTGTATTTGGAGCTGTCTCTGGATATAATTCAGCTTTTATTATTCCTCCATTTTTCATATTTATTGTAACAATTGGATTTGCCATAAAAATTCTCCTTTCAAACATTACGGTATTAAATATATTAAATATATCTATATAATATAAATATATATTTTCACTTGTTATAATTTCATAACATATATTATTAACTAAATTATTTGCATAAATTCATTTATATGCTAATTAAGAAATTTCTATTAATCTTTTAGAAAGTTCTATTATATCTTCATTTCCATTTGAGTTTATTATAGTTATGTTACCTTTTTTCTCTTTAGTATTCAATAAATTCTTTTCTTTTAATCTTCTTTTTAACTCTTGTGAAGTTCCAAAACCACCATCTATTATAGGTATATCTTCATTAATTAATTTATGCAAAGTTTCTTTTATAAATGGATAATGAGTACATCCTAAAACAACTACTCCTATATCCTTATTATCATATGGTTTGAATTTTTCTTTTAAATAGTCTTCTAATTCTTTTCCTGTTATTATTCCATTTTCTATTAATTCAACTAATTTAGCACATGGTAATGAAACTATGTCATGATCTTTAGCATATCTTTTCATCAATGCTTTGAATTTTTTTTCTCTTAAGGTCATAGGTGTAGCCATTATTATTATGTTGCCTTTTCTGTTATATTTAACAGCTAATTTTAAAGCTGGTTCTATACCTATTATAGGAATATCTTTATACTTATCTCTAACTAAATCTATTGCAGCACTAGTTGCTGTATTACAAGCTACTACTATAGCTTTAACATTCTTTTTAAGTAAGTATTCAAATGCTTCAACTGTAAGGGTTCTAACTTCATCCACAGTCTTAATTCCATAAGGTGCATTTTTAGAATCACCAAAATATATATAATCTTCATTTGGCATTAAACGAATAGCTTCTCTCATTACACTTAATCCGCCTACCCCTGAATCAAAAAATCCTATAGGCCTATTTTTATTATCCAAAGTGTTCACACTCCAATTTCCCTATATTATCTAATAAACATTTTATTACTTTATTAAGAATAAATCTATACAGAATTATTTTTATCTTTACTTTTATTCTTTGTTTTTCTCAAAATTATACTATAATTATTAAATTTTAAATTTAACTTTAAATATATTGACAGTATAATATTGACAGTATACTATACTTGTAATAGAATTTTTATAATTAATTAATCCGAATATTTTTATATTTTTTTAATTATTTGTTCGACATATGTTGAAATTAAATCTACACTTTGAAAGGATGTGAATAGCTACTTGCAGAATTATCTGTAATGGCTTATATTATGAACAATTTACTTTATATTATCAAAAAAGAAAATCATAACGCTGAGGATCTAAATAAAATATTAATGGAAAATAAACAAATTAAGTTTATTTCATTTGTTGGTATTGATTTATCTGGTAATGATACTGATGAAAAAATACCAGTTAAACTATTCCTTGAAAATATAGATTCTTATTTAAATGGAATTGCTGTTCAAACAGATGGTTCTTCTGTAGTATTGCCCGGTATTGCTACATTAAATAATGCCAAAGTAGATATGGTTACAGATTTAGACAGTAAATGGTTTGTTGATTACAACTTTAATTTTATTGACTCTGAAACAAACAAACCTGTAGGTACATTAAGAATACCTTGCTTCTTATACCACGATAATAAACCTGTTGACTCTAGACATATTTTAAAAGCCTCCGTCTCTACAGTAAAAGAAACCCTTTCTAATTTATTTAAAAACAAACCTGAACTTCTAAATGTATATGAAATTACTCCAAATGATATAGATGATATAATTGTTACTTCTGCTACTGAATTAGAGTTTTGGGTTAAAACACCTAATGAAAATGCCGAAGTAGAAGAACTATCAACTTCTCAAGTATTACATGAGCACTATTGGACTAGAACAAAAGGAGCTGTCAGAACAGCACTTGAAGAAACACTTCTTTTAATGGAACATTACGGATTTGAACCTGAAATGGGTCATAAAGAAGTTGGTGGAGTAAGAGCTAAACTAAATTCATCTGGTAATTTTGATCATGTTATGGAACAAATAGAAATAGATTGGAAATATTCAAATGCCCTTCAAGCTGCTGATAATGAATTATTTGTAAGAATATTAGCTCAAGAAACTTTCAGAAGAAATGGTCTAGAAGTAACATTTATGGCTAAACCAATAGAAGAAGTAGCTGGATCTGGAATGCATACTCATTTAAGTATTAGTTTAAAATTAAAGAACGGAAAAATAATTAACATATTTAATGGCCCTAAAAATCACTTCTTAAGCGTAATAGGATATGGTGCTATAATGGGAATTCTTAAAAATTATGAAGTTGTAAATCCATTTGTTTCTTCAACAAATAATTCACTTAAAAGATTAAAACCTGGATTTGAAGCACCAGTATGCATAGTAACTTCTCTTGGTAAGAGTCCTGAAAATCCATCAAGAAATAGATCTATATTAGTTGGGTTAATTAGAGATTTAGATTCTCCTTTAGCTACTAGATTTGAACTTAGATCTCCAAATCCACATACAAACACTTATATTGCAATGGCTGTTTCTTTCATGTCAATGTTAGATGGTATTTTATATGCTTCAAATAAAACAGAAGATGAATTACTTGCTGAATTATCAAAGAAACCTGGTGAAGATGCAGAATATCTTGAAAAAGAAAGAGCTTATAGAAGTGAAGAAGATGTATTTGAAGATTTTTCAGAAGAAGAAAGAAATAAATTCTTCGGAAAAGCTCCTACAACTATTTATGAGAATTTATCACAATTAGATGAATATCCTAAAAAAGTTGAAATATTGAAGAAAAATGATGTAATGACAACAGAAATAATAACTAGTTTCAAATTAGCTACATTACAAAGATGGACTACTGAAATTGTTCATAGAATTATTAATAATTATATTGATGAAATAAGATCATTTTCTCCTCTTCATTCTTTAGATAAAGCTTTAGATTTAGATATATCTAATTGGATGAAAATAAATAACTTAAGATTATACATAATGAAGGATACTTATACAACTGAAAGTTTATTTACAAAAATAAAAAAAGCCTTTTCAAATAAAGACTATGCAAAAGCATCAGAATTGTATATAGAACTTGAAGATAAAATGAAACTTCTTAGAGATCTATACTCTTCTTACAAGAAGAATCTTTTAGATATATAACTTAGTAATAATATTATAAATTAAATTTAAATATTAATTCTAAAAACAAATTTTTTGAGAAAAAAATGGGATAAATATATAGATTATATCCCATTTTCTTCTTAATTTTTTGTCTAAATATTCTATATATGATATAATGAAGTGTAATTGTTTAACAAAATATTTTTTATTTATTATAATATAATTCGTATATTTATTTAAATTTATGAAAATAATGTTGTATTATGATATTAATTATGAGGTGCTGATAATGCGTTTAATACCAATTGAATGTGTAAAAAAAGACACTGTATTAGGTAAAACTATATATGATTCTGAAGGTAGAATTTTGTTGAAAAAAGGAGTGAAATTAACACAACTTTTAATACAAAAAATTAAAGAGTTAAATATACTTTCAATATATATAATTGATGAATATAGTGATTACGAAATAGAAGATATAATAAAACCAGAACTACGACAAAAAGCTGTTAAAATACTTAAAGAGACCTTTAATGATATTCAGAGAGTTTCTTCCTTTCATAACTTTGAAAAATGTTCTTTAATCAATTATTCAAAACATGAACTAAAATATTTTGAAAACATAAGTAATATATCTGAAGAATTATTAGACAATATATTATCTAATAAAAATTTATTAATATCGTTAGTAGATATAAAAAATATGGATAATTATACTTATCAGCATTCAGTAAATGTAGCTGTATTATCTTTAGTTTTAGGAATAAGCTTAAAACTTCCTAAGAGAAAACTAGTTCAATTGTGTAGTGGTGCATTACTTCATGATATTGGTAAAACATTTATAGATAAAGATATTTTATTGAAACCTAGTAAATTAAATTTAGAAGAATTTAATATTATTAAAACTCATCCTGAAAAAGGATATAATTTTTTGAAAAATTCATATGATATTAATACTAATAGTAAATTAATAATATTACAGCATCATGAAAGAGTTGATGGTTTCGGATATCCTTATGGTTTAAATGGAAATAAGATTAATTATATGGCTAAAATAGTAAGTATTGCAGATGTTTATGATGCTTTAACTTCAGATAGACCATATAAAAGAGCAATGTGTCCTAGTGATGCATTAGAGTACATAATGTCTAATTCAGGAACCTTCTTTGATTACGAAATGGCTAAAGTCTTTACTAGAGTTATAATACCATTCCCTAGTGGAACTATAGTATGCTTAAGTAATGGAGATGTAGGAATAGTTGAAGAAACTTTTCCAAACTATCCTCTTAGACCACAAGTTAAAATATTAAAAAGTGATAATGAACAAATTATAGGTTCTAGTGTTAATTTATTAAATGAATTATCATTAGTAATTTCAGGTATACAATATGAAGCATAAAAAATGTTACAATATTGTTATTGTAACATTTTTTTATTTATATATTTATTTATATATTATCTAGTTATATCAAATACATCTAAGCTGTTATTCTTATCAAATTCATCTAATTCCACATCTGCAATAGCTCTTAGTGTATCTAATGCAGTAATAACTCCTAAATTCCTTTCAACTGCTGCTCTTCTAATAAGGAATCCATCTCTTTTAGAATCATTTCCTTTAGTTGGAGTATTAACAACTAAATCAACTTCTTTATTTTTAACTATATCCAAAATATTTGGATTTTCCTCATTTACTTTACGAATTTCTTCTGCATCTATTCCTTCGCTTCTTAGTAAATTACAAGTTCCTGTTGTTGCTATAAACTTATATCCTATTTTAGCTAGTTCTTTAGCTATTGGTAAAAATTCAGCTTTATTATGTTTATTAATTGTTGCTAATATTTTTCCTTTTTCTTTTGATGGATACATATTAGCTGCTACGAATCCTTTATATAAAGCTTCTTTTAAACTTCTACCTACACCTAAAACTTCTCCAGTTGATCTCATTTCAGGTCCTAAGCATACTTCTACATTAGGTAATTTTTGAGTTGAGAATACTGGAACTTTAACTGAAACAAGTTCAGGTTCTTTATATATATCTACTCCATATCCTAAATCATTTAATTTACCTCCAAGCATAACTTGTGTTGCTATATCAACTATTGGAACTCCACTTACCTTACTTATATAAGGTACAGTTCTTGATGCTCTTGGATTAACTTCAATTACATATAAATTTCCTTCAAACTCTATGAATTGAATATTTATCATTCCTTTTATTCCTATTGCTAAAGCCAACTTCTTAGTATATTCTAATACTTTCCCCTTAATTTCATCACATATATTCTGACTTGGATACATAGTTATACTATCTCCAGAATGGACCCCCGCTCTTTCCAAATGTTCCATTATTCCTGGTATAAGAACATTTTCTCCATCTGATATAGCATCTACTTCAATTTCTCTTCCCATTAAATATTTATCTATAAGTATTGGATTCTTTTTATCCTTTGCAAAAGCATTTTTTAAATAGAATGTTAATTCCTCTTCATCATGAGTTATTTCCATTCCTTGACCTCCAATTACATAAGATGGTCTAACAAGTACAGGAAATCCTAATCTTTCTGCTTCTTCTAATCCTTCTTCTAATGACCATATTCCTTTTCCTTTAGGTCTTGATATTTCTAATTTTTCTAATAACTCATCAAACTTTTCTCTATCTTCAGCCATGTCTATTTGATCAGCTGTAGTTCCTAAAGTTATAATATTTTTTTCCTTTAAGAAATTAGCAAGTTTAATTGCTGTTTGACCTCCAAATTGAAGAATTACTCCATCTGGATTTTCCTTTTCAATTATATTTAACACATCTTCTTCCGTTAATGGTTCAAAGTATAATTTATCTGATATATCAAAATCAGTACTTACTGTTTCAGGATTATTATTTACTATTATTGTTTCTATATCAAGCTTCTTTAATGCCTTTACACAATGTACTGATGCATAATCAAATTCAATTCCTTGACCTATTCTAATAGGACCTGATCCTACTACTATTACTTTTTTTCTATTTGATATTTCAACTTCATCATATTGTTCATAAGTTGAATAATAGTAAGGTGATAATGCTTCAAATTCTCCTCCACAAGTATCAACCATTTTATAAGATGGCTTTATTCCCCATATACCTCTTAATCTATATATATCATCTGGATTAACTTTTAGCATATCTGCTATAGCCTTGTCTGAAAATCCTTTTTTCTTTAAATCTTGTAACCATTCTTTATCTAAATCTTCTATTTTACTTAACTTTAATCTTTGTTCTTCTTCAACTATCCATTTAATTTTTTCTAAGAAGAATTTGTCTATGCCTGTAATTTTGTTTATTCTTTCAATCATATAATCACGTCTTAACATTTCTGCTAGAGCAAAGATTCTCTCATCATCTGGTTTCATTACTAATTCTTTAAGTTTAGACATACTATATTCTTTAAACTTTTTATGATCTAAAGAATATTTACCTATTTCTAGGCTTCTTATTCCTTTTAAAAATGCTTGCTCAAAATTAGAACCAATAGCCATTATTTCTCCCGTTGCCATCATTTTAGTTCCAAGCTGTCTATCAGCACCAAAGAATTTATCAAAAGGCCATTTTGGTATTTTCACTACTACATAATCAAGTGTTGGTTCAAAGCATGCATATGTTTTTTGAGTTACAGCATTTTTTATTTCATCTAATCCATATCCAAGGGCAATTTTAGCTGCAAGCTTTGCAATAGGATATCCTGTTGCTTTTGATGCTAAGGCTGAACTTCTTGAAACTCTAGGATTGATTTCTATTACTGCATATTCAAAAGTATTTGGATTTAATGAAAATTGAACATTACATCCACCCTCTATTCCTACAGCATTTATTATATTTATAGATGCTGTTCTAAGCATTTGATACTCTTTATCTGAAAGTGTTTGTGATGGTGCAACAACTATACTATCACCTGTATGTATTCCCACAGGATCTATATTTTCCATATTACATACTGTTATGCAATTTCCATATGAATCTCTCATAACTTCATATTCTATTTCTTTCCAACCTTTAACACTCTTTTCAAGTAAAACCTGACCTATTGTACTTAATTGAAGCCCTGATTCTAATATAGTTTTTAACTCTTCTTCATCATCTGCAATACCACCGCCAGATCCACCTAATGTATAAGCTGGTCTTACTATAACTGGATATCCAATCTTATTAGCAAAATCTATACCTGCTTGTAAATCAGTAACAATTTCACTCTTTATAACTGGCTCTTCTATTCTATTCATCATATCTCTGAATAGCTCTCTATCTTCACCTTCTTTAATTGATTCGATAGATGTTCCTATTACTTTTACATTATATTTTTCTAAAATACCTGCATCATGTAATTCTACAGCAAGGTTAAGTCCTGTTTGACCTCCCATTCCTGCAAGTAAGCTATCTGGTCTTTCTTTAGCAATAACTTTTTCTACAAATTCTAATGTTAACGGTTCTAAATATACTTTATCTGCAACTTCTTTATCAGTCATTATTGTTGCTGGATTAGAATTAATTAAAACAACTTCTATTCCCTCTGATTTTAATGCCTCACATGCTTGAGTTCCTGAATAATCAAACTCTGCCGCTTGACCTATAACTATTGGACCTGATCCTATAACTAAAACTTTTTTTATATCTTTATTTAATGGCATTTATCTTAACCTCCTATAATGCATATTTCAAGAATTTATCAAATATATATTCACTATCCTTAGGACCTGCTGATGCCTCTGGATGAAATTGAACTGAATATATTGGTAAAGTCTTATGCTTTAATCCTTCTACAGTTCCATCATTTATATTTACATGAGTTACTTCAACATCTTCTGGTAATGTTTCTACTACATAACCATGATTTTGAGAAGTTATATGAACTATATTTTCTTCTAAATCCTTAACTGGATGATTACATCCTCTGTGTCCAAACTTTAATTTTGTAGTTTTTCCACCTAAAGTTAATGCTAATAATTGGTGTCCTAGACAAATACCTACTATAGGTTTTTTACCTACTATTTTTTTAATATTTTTTATAACAAAATCTAAGTCTTCAGGATCTCCTGGTCCATTAGATAAAAATACTAAATCCGGATTAACATTTAAAATTTCTTCTGCACTTGCTGTTGCAGGAAATACTGTTAATTTACATCCTCTTTTCTTAAAGTTAGTTATTATATTTTGTTTTATTCCAAAATCCATTATTGCTACATGTTTTCCATTATCATTATTGTTAATCACATATTTTTCTTTAGTCGTAACAATCTTTACTGCTTCTTTGTTAGTAAAACTATTTATCTTTTCTTTTATAGTTTTTTCATCTAATTCTTCTAGAGCAATAATTCCTCTCATAGTTCCACTGTTTCTTAAAACCTTAGTTAAAGCTCTTGTATCTATACCTTCTAATCCAATAACCTTGCCTTGTTTTAAGAAATCTTCTAATTCTAATTCACATCTAAAATTACTTGGTAAATTACATTTTTCTCTGACAATAAACCCTCTAACTTTTATTGAGTCTGATTCCATGTCTTCAAGATTTATCCCATAATTTCCTATTAACGGATAAGTCATAGTCACCATTTGACCGTAATAAGACGGATCTGTAAGTACTTCTTGATATCCTGTCATTCCAGTAGTGAATACTACTTCTCCAATACTCTCTTTTAAATAACCAAACGCTTTACCTTCAAAAACCATACCATTTTCTAATATAAGCTTTGCTTTCATACTTAGTCCTCCTTAATCTATGTTAAGTTTATATTTTTATATAAAATAAAAGGATACTAAAGAGACAACCATAAAAAGAGGTCTCTTTACTATCCGTGCATATTTATTAAGTATACTAAGTGCCTTCAATAAAGCTACATTATTTTTTTCTAACTTATAATATATCATAGAAATAGACTCCTTTCTGGCCTCACTGGACCAATTTAAAGTGTATCTTTAGATAGATCTTTATTTTATTTATCTTTTTTACTATTGTAGTTTATCATACAATTACTGTCAAGCACGAATATATTTATTTTTATCTAAACCATATTAATTATTCATGCTATCTGTAACTGTTTTTGAAAAAAACTTAAATTAATTATAAGATTTGATAAATATTAATATTTTTATTTACCTTACTATATTTTTATTAACCCATTTAACAACATAATCTATAGCATGTTCGTCATTACTTGGTGCTATAAATTTAGATGTATTAATCAATCTTTGCGCTCCAGTCTTAATACAAAATCCATAATCAGCTAATTTAATCATTTCAATATCATTCATATTGTCACCAATAGTTATAAGATTGTATGATTTTATATTATAAGTATGAATTAATTTTTCTATGGCCTTGCCTTTAGACGTATCATTAGATACTATCTCTAAATATCTAGCACCACTTCTTATTATATTTCCTTCTCCATAGTTTCTTATAAAATTTTCTTCAAGTACATCTATTTCATTTTCTTCTCCTACAATAAGAACCTTTGTCCACTTTTTATTCCACACATCTTCTGGCAAATTATAAATAACCTCATACCCAAGTTTTGAAAATCTATTTGTATATTTGCATGAAGAATAAATATATACCTTTTCCTCTGAATAAACCTCTATGCCCAATGAAGGTTTATCCTTCTTTACTAAAGTAATTATATTTTTTCTTTCATCTTCTATAAACTTTTCATAAATAACTCTATTATTTTTATAATCATAAATTTTGGCTCCATTATACAATATTACTGGTAATGTAACATTTATATCACTTAAAAATCTACCAACTGATTCAACTGTTCTTCCTGTAGCTAAAGTAAAATTCCCGCCCTTGCTTATAAAATAATCTATAGCTTCTTTATTCTCTTTAGATAACTTTCCATTACTATCTAACAATGTTCCATCCATATCTGAAACCAACAAATATCCATAAAAAAACTTCTCCATAATTTTCTCCCCCTAGTTACTTATGACATATTCAAATAAATAAATTAGCATACTAATTAGTTATTTATTTGAATGTGCCTTAGTCTACTTTATGTATACATATATCAACATTCTAAGTGTTATTTTTTAATATTATCTTTCTACTTATTGATCTTGGAATTAATTTTGTTCCCCATACTAATAATTTATTTTTATATCCTGGTATTATAATAGCTTTTCCTTTTAAAAATTCTTCATATGCTATTCTAGCTACTTTATCTGCATCCATTAAATACTTTTTAGCTTTTTCAGATTTCTTTATTCCAGCCTTATTTTGAAAAGACGTTTTTACAGGTCCAGGGCATAAACAACTTACTTTTATACCTAAATTTTTTACTTCTTCATATAAAGCTTCAGTCAATGTTAATACATATGCTTTACTAGCGTAATACATTGCCATCTTTGGTCCTCCAACAAATGCTGCTGTTGAAGCTATATTCATTATTCCACCGTCTTTTTTATCTATCATTTGTCTTATAAAATATTTTGTTAAATTTGTTAAAGCAACTATATTTATATTTATTAAATTTTCTTCAAATCCTACTTTATCCTCATGAAAAAAACCAAAAGATCCAATTCCAGCATTATTTATTAAATAATCCACAGAAATATTTTTTTTATCCACAAATTTAAATATTTTATTACAAGAACTGTGGATAGATAAATCTATAGATAAAATATAAACATCAACCTTATAATTATTTTCTATTTGATTTTTAACTTGTAATAATTTTTCTTCATTTCTTGCTACTATAATCAAATTGCAATTATCTTTAGCAAATAATTTAGCTAGTTCTAATCCTATTCCTTCTGTTCCACCAGTAATTAATGCATACTTTCTCAAATTCTTAACATCCTCTTTCCTCAAAATAACTTAGTATTACCAAAGTAATTTTCTTAATAAAATTATATCAAATAACATAATTCTAATATATTAAAAAATGTGCAGATTATCTATATTAAATCTACACATTTTATCTCTATAATACATCTTCATATTTATTTATGTCTATATTTTTTATCTTTATTGTTTCACCAAAAGAACTAGTAGCAATATCTATCTCATAGCTACAAATATTCCTATATCTTTGCAATATAGATTGCTTAATTTGCAATGACTGAACTTTAAACTTTCTCACTATATAAGTGTTTCTTATCCTTGAACCATTAGTTAATAAGATATTATTATTTTCTATTGCTATACCATTATTTAAATAATCAATATAACCTAATATAATTTGATAACTTCCTAAAATTAATGGAAGTAAAACTTTAAAATAACTGATCACATATAACTTAGGTAAAAATTGTTTAATTAATAAAATTAATATAAATAAAACTACCATAGAAACTAAAAATCTCTTAAATATAAATCTAAAAATTGATTTTTTAGGTGCCCTATCTATTTGTTTATTAATATTGTATTCTGGTAAAAATTCATTAATAAACTTATCTTTATTTGAATCCTTTAAACATGGAAATAATAATGTATTTATTTCAGCATCACCTATAACTATGGCTTCTATCTTATATAAATTCAATAATTGTTGTAATAAATTTTGTCTAAACTTTATACCTTGAATTTTTTCTGATGGTATAGAATATTCTTTTAAATTAATTGTTCCATATCTTATATTAAACAAATCTTTAGTTTTAGAAATCTTAAAATTACCATATCTTAAAATTTCTATTCCTATTGAAATTATTGTTGAAAAAATATATACAAAAGCAAATATAAATACTACTTTTAATATTAAATCAAGTATACTACCATACAAAACATAATCTTTTAATGACGAAAAATAAGTTTTAACATCATTAATTGTAGCGTCATTAAATATTTTTCTAAATTTATTAAATATAAAAAACAAACCCATAATCCATCCAAATTTATTCTTTGTTAATGCATAAATTGCTATATCTCTATATTCCACTTTTAATTCTCTAATATTATTATAATTTTTATCATTATCAACGTCTTCATTATCAATATCTTGTCCTGAAACAACTTTTTGTATTAATAAAGCATATTTTTTCTTTACAACCATTTCAAACTCTGCTTCATTTAAAGTTGCATTACCACTATTTAATTTTAGAGTTACAGAACCTACAAATCTATCTAATAAGCTTGTCTTTATATCAACTGTTGTTATTTGTTTAAGTGGTATTTGTTCTTTTGTTTTCTCTATAATTCCTTTTACATAAACAAACATATTATCTTCTATATAAAAGAACCTACTTCTCCACAATAATATTGAATATAGCACAATAAAAAATCCTATTATTAATATGCCAATAATAAAGTTAAAGTCTTCTCTATTTTTTATTAATGCAAATAGAGCTATAAATATCAAATACATATTAGAAAATATATTTTTTATTACATTGCTCCAATGTCCTCTATAAATTTCTGTTTTTTTCATTAAATTCTTTAACCTTTTCTTTTATTTTATTATTTAAATATTCACATATGTCTTCTGCAACTTTAACTTCTATATTAGGAATTTCATGTGCACCTCCAGCTGTGAAAATTTCAATATTAGCTAATCCTAATTTTGAATTTATAGGTCCCTTATTAATTTTTATATGCTCTATTTTTATTATTGGTACAATAGTTCTTTTTTTAATAAAAATCCCTTTAGTAAAGTCAATTTTATCATTAGTAAGTTCATATACCCATGTTTTATATTCTATTATTGGATTTACAGTAATATCTATAATACATAATAATCCTATTATTCCTATTGCAAATAAAATATAATTAGCATTCTCTATTACCCATCGAATCTCAAATTTAGACGTCATAATATAAAACACTATTAATGATATAGCTAAAAATAATATTGTTCCAATAAATCTAGAAATCATCCAAGATTTAATAGCATTTTTGTGTAATTTATTCATAAACTCCCCCTTTATTTATATACCTATTTATTAAGTTATATGAACATTGCTCTTCTCAATTTTAAAAAATATAATAAGATTTATAAAGCTAAATACTACCCATTAAAAAGAGAGAAAAACAATAAAGAACTAATATAAAATATCTTCCCTTTTATTGTGATAAATTTAATAAATTTGATTTAGAAATATAGAATAATTAATGATATAAATTTTACAACAAATATATAAATTTTACAAAAATACATTTATAGACTATAAATTTAAAATAATTTCATTTTAACATGTGGTATATCTACTTGATTGTATATATCAGAAATAACTTTAAAACCATGACGTTTATAAAGATCTTTTGCATAAAGTTGAGATGATAATACTATATGTTCCTCTTTAAATTCTTTTTTTATACATTCTACAGCTTTTTTAACAAGTTTACTAGCAATTCCTTGTCTTCTGTATTCATTTACTACTAAAACTCTTCCTATTGACGCTTCATTATATAATAGCCCCTTTGGAATAAGTCTTGCATATGCAACTATTTCATTTTTATTTTGCAAGAATAAATGAAATGATTCTTTATCTATATAATCAAGATCATTTTCCTTATGTATTTTTTGTTCACATGCAAAAACCTCATATCTAACTTTACATATTTCATATAATTCATCTAAAGTAAGATCATTAAATTTTTTTATTGTCCACTCCATCAAAATCCTCCTTAACTCAAATTATAGATAAAATAATTCTAAAAATATTTAATTCATCAAGAATAAAAAAACTAATCATGCCAATATTATACTCAAAAGTAAAAAACCAACATGATTAATTATATTAACCTTATAAACTTGAACTTATATTTTAAATACCATTGATATTATCTTATTTGACCATTTCCATAGATAATATACTTTGTAGTTGTAAGCTCATTTAACCCCATTGGACCTCTTGCATGAAGCTTTTGAGTGCTTATTCCTATTTCTGCACCAAATCCAAATTCACATCCATCTGTAAATCTTGTTGAAGCATTAACATAAACTGCTGCTGCATCAACTCTTTGTAAAAACTTTTGAGAATTTTCATAATTATTCGTTACTATTGCTTCTGAATGTCCTGAACCATGTTTATTTATATGTTTTATAGCTTCATCTATATTATTTACGACTTTAATGCTAATAATGTAATCTAAATATTCCTTATCCCAATCCTCAGCTGTTGCTTCTTTTACATCATTAACTATTTTCATTACTTTACTATCCCCTCTTACCTCAACATTTTTATCTCTTAATGCTAAAATAATCTTAGGTAAAAATTCTTCTGCAATTTTTTCATTAACTAATAGCTTTTCTTCTGCATTACAAACAGCTGGTCTACTTGTTTTTGCATTTATTATTATGTCTTCTGCCATTTTAAAATCAGCATATTCATCAACATAAACGTGACAATTTCCTACTCCTGTTTCTATTACTGGAACAGTAGCATTTTTAACAACAGCTTGAATAAGACCTGCTCCACCTCTAGGAATAAGAACATCTATATATTTATTTAATCTCATCATTTCATTTGCAATTTCTCTGCTTGTATTTTCTATTAATTGAAGTGAACTTTCTGGTAATCCACATTCTTTTATACCTTCGCAAAGAGCTTTAACTATTGCTTTATTAGAATTTATAGCTTCACTTCCACCTCTTAATATTACAGCATTTCCTGATTTTAAACATAAACCAGCCGCATCACAAGTAACATTAGGTCTAGCTTCATATATTATCCCAATAACACCCATTGGAACTCTTTGCTTACCAATTTGAAGACCATTAGGTCTTTTCCACATTGAAATAACTTCCCCTATTGGATCATTAAGATTAACTAATTGATTTAATCCATCTGCCATATCTTTAAGTCTTTTTTCATCTAAAGAAAGTCTATCAATCATAGCTTTTGAAGTACCTTTTAACACGGCATTTTCTAAATCTTTCTTATTTTCAGTAAGAATATAATCTTTGTTCTCTAATAATTTTTGCCCCATTTTTATTAAAGCATTATTTTTTTCAGTTGTTGTAGCATTCATAAGAACATATGATGCTTCTTTTGCTCTTTCACCTTTTAAAATTAATTCTTTCATTTTTATACCCCCAAATTAATTTTTACCTATAAATAATGTTCCCACATCTTCACCATCTAAAACATTTAATATAATGCTTGGATCACTTCCATTAGCTAAAATCATATCAACATTTGAAGCTACTGCTGTTTTAGCTGCTGTAAGTTTTGTTACCATTCCACCAGTCCCTAAATTTGAACCAGCACCCCCGGCACAACTTTCCAATTCTGGTGTTATTTTTTCTACTATTCTTAATAATTTTGCATCCTTATTGCTTCTAGGATCCGAATCATAAAATCCATCTATATCAGATAATATTATTAACAAATCAGCTTTTACTAAAGTTGCAACTATAGCTGATAAATTATCATTATCTCCAAATCTAACAATATTCTCTATCTCATCTATTGAAACTGTATCATTTTCATTAACTATTGGAATTATTTTATTTTCAATTAATGTTTCAAATGTATTACATACATTTTCTCTTATATGATCATCTTCTATTACATCTCTTGTAAGTAAAACCTGACCAACAGTATGACTATATTCACCAAAGAATTTACTATATATATGCATAAGTTCACATTGTCCTACTGATGCAACTGCTTGTTTTTCTCTTATACTTTTGGGCTTTTCTTTTAACTTTAATTTACTCACACCAACACCTATTGCTCCTGATGTTACTAAAACAACTTCTTTTCCTGAATTAACAATATCAGATAAAACTCTAGTTAATTTCTCTATTCTTCTTAAATGTATGTTTCCATTGTCATAGGTTAATGTTGATGTTCCTACTTTTACAACTATTCTATTTGCATTAATTATTTTTTTACGAAAGCCCATATTTTTTTCTCTCCTTAAAGTTAAATTCTTATGCTATTTATATTACTATACCTTATTTATCTTATCAAGATAACTAAAAAAGCTATATCTTAACTTTTTTGTAAGATATAGCTTGTATAATAATAAATTATCTACTAACTCTTTTCATTCATATATAAATTCGCTATTAAAATTTAATCTTAGTTTTTTAATCTAAATTTTGATATTTCTTGTTCTAAAATCTCTGCTTGGGATGCTAATTCTTCAGTTGCTGCTGCTGTTTCTTCTGCTGTTGCTGAATTAGTTTGAATTACTTCTGATATTTGATCAACTCTAACTGACATATCTCCTAAAGCTTCTGATTGATATTCAGATGAATCAGCTATTTGTTTTACTAATTCTGTTGTATTGTCTACATTTTTTGCTATTTCTTCTAAGGCTTCTAATGTTTCTTTAGCTAATACATTACTATTTGTAATAAACTTCATTGAATTTTGAATTATTTGATTTGTATTCTTAACTTCTTTAGATGATTGTTCTGCTAATAATTTTACTTCATCTGCAACAACTGCAAATCCTTTTCCAGCTTCCCCAGCTCTTGCTGCTTCTATAGCCGCATTTAATGCTAATAAATTAGTTTGAGATGCTATTTCTTCAATCGTATTAGTTATTTTTTCAATTTCATTTGACATTTCATTAACCTTATACATTGATTTCATTAATTCATCCATCTTTTCATTTCCGTGTAAAACTATTTCTCTTGTATTTTCAAAAACTTCTTCTGCAACTTTAGTACTCTCTGTATTTTTATTTATTTTTTCTAAAACTTTGTTGAATTTAGAAAATACATCTTCTACTGCATTTGATTGTTCTACTGCTCCATCAGATAAACTTTGAGTAGTTGATGCTATTTCTTCTGAACTGCTTGCTACTAAATCTGCTGCTTGATGTATATTTTTAAATATACTATTAAATGAATCTATTATATTATTTAACGAATCTTGTATAGGCTTGAAATTTCCTTTATATTCTATTAATGTTTTTACATCTAAGTTTTCATTAGCTATATTTTCTATGACTCTAGATATATCATTTACATAATCACTAAGATTTTGAATAGTTTCATTTAAATCTCTACTCATTTCTCCCATTTCATCATCTGATACATAACTATTATCTATAACTAAATTTCCATTAGATAAATCACTAGATACTTTTTTAACATGATTAATTCCTTCAAGTAAAGTTGACTCAATAGCTTTACTTATTAATATAACTGAACCGAGCATTAATACTAATATTATAATTGATGATATTAATATTAAGTTCTTTGTTGATTCTGCATCTTTTACAAAATCCAATGCATCATTATTAGTAATTTCTCCAATATCTATTAAATACTCTCGTGCATTTTCTATTTCATTATTATATTTCCCGATAATTAATTCATAAGCTTCTGAATCTTTATTTCCTAAAAGTAGTGAATATATATCTTCTCTCTCATCTTTAACATCATTAATAGTCTTTTCAAATTTATCAATTACATTATTTAAATTATCATTTTCTATATATATATTTCTTAAATTTTGTGTATCACTTTCTAATGCTTTTAATTGATCATTTACACCAGAAATATTATTTTTTATTTTTTCCTCATCATTTTCTATTAACGCTTGATACATATCTCTTTCCATCTTTAAAAATTCAGTTTTCATACTCCAAGTTACATCAACAGCTCTAAATGGTTCGTTATATAATTTTGTGATCTTTTGAGATACAAAATGTAAACTAAATACTGACATAATCATAAAAGTTAAAGTAAATGCTAATACTATAGAAAAGCTTCTTCGAACTTTTTTTCTTATAGAAAAATTTTTAAACTTTTCTTTAATCCTTCTATACATTTAGATTTCCTCCTTAGTTATTAGTATTAATTAAAAGTATATTGCTAAAATTCTTCTATATATTATATGTAAGTACGTTCATTAAACTGCAAGTTTTTACATATTATTTTCTAATTTTTAAATAAACATATATTTATTTAAGTATTCATTTAAGAATAAAATTTAAATTTTTATTTTAAATAATACTATCTTTTTTATCTTTTATATATTAGAATAATAATTGTATATTTATAAAGAAAAAGGGGATTAAAATGAATAAAAATACAAATACAACTATGAGATTAAATATCTCATCATTATTGAAATTTATAATTCCTTCACTTATAGGAATTTTATTATTTATGACTCCAATAATGCTAGGTGGACAATTTACAATTCCTATAGCATTTCTTTCAAATTTAGTTGTGGACACATTAGGTAATGTTTTACCACTTATATCTCTGGTATTAATATCAATTTCTGCTATTGGAAGTATATTAATAAAAATTTTAAAAACCGAAAATAAATTATTAAATTCATTATTTAATGTTAACTATTCTTGGTTAAGTGCCAGAATAATAGGTATGATAATAGTTATAATGACTTACTTTAAAATAGGACCTGAATTTATCTGGTCTGATAGTACTGGTGGAATGATTTTATTTAGTCTTCTTCCATTGTTAACGGCTGTGTTCCTATTTGCTGGATTATTTCTACCATTATTACTTAATCACGGATTATTAGAATTTGTTGGAGCATTGCTTACTAAAGTAATGAGACCTTTATTTGGGCTTCCTGGACGTTCTTCAATAGACTGTATTACTTCTTGGCTTGGAGATGGAACTATTGGAATACTATTAACTAGTAAACAATATGAGGAAGGATTTTATACAAAAAAGGAAGCTGCTGTTATTGGTACTTCATTCTCAGCTGTTTCTATAACATTTAGTTTAATGGTTATAACTCAAGTTGGACTTTCACATATGTTTGTTCCTTTTTATTTAACAGTTACTTTAGCTGGTATAGTGGCTGCTATAGTGCTTCCAAGAATAAGACCACTTTCAAAGAAACCTAATGCTTATATTGATGGTAGGGAATTGGAAAAAAATGTAGATCTTATTCCAAAAGGATATAATCCATTTACATGGGGATTAAAAAATGCTATTGATAAGGCTGAAGATAACTTTAATTTTCATTCATTTATAGAAGATGGTTTAAAAAACGTAGTAGATATGTGGATGGGTGTATTACCAGTAGTTATGTCTATGGGTGGAATTGCTCTAATGATTGCTGAATATACTAACTTTTTTTCAATACTTGGATTACCTTTTATACCATTTTTAAAGTTATTACAAGTACCTGAAGCTGTTGCAGCATCTAAAACATTAATTGTTGGTTTTGCAGACATGTTTATACCATCTGTATTAGCTACAACAATCCAAAATGAAATGACTAGATTTATAATAGCGTGTACATCAGTAACACAATTAATATATATGTCAGAAGTAGGAGGACTACTTTTAGGTTCAAAAATACCAGTTTCATTTAAAGATTTAGTTATAATATTCTTAGAAAGAACTATTATAACATTACCTGTCATAGTATTAATAGCAAACTTATTATTTTAAATATGTGTTGATATATTCAATAGGTAAAGTGACATTGTAATTGGACTTTGAGAATTGTTAAGTGAAAATCAAAATTTTATATTTTGCTTTTTGAACTTACTCAGCGAAGTCGAGTTTCCTTTTAATATTCACATTTACTGCTTGTCACAATTTTATATTGGGAACAAGCTAAAATGGGACTATACTCATTTTAGTATTCCTAAGTTCAATTACTCAGTCCACTTTACTTATGCATATATCAACACACTTTATATTTTTAAATTACGATATCTATTAAATGTAGCCATTATTTCTTGTCTTCTTGGCATTGATAATCTACCATGACCACCTTTTATATTACTAATAGTTATAATTCCATTCTTTTGTATATAGTTCATTATTTCATCTGTTATTTCTATTAATGTTTTCTTACCATCTATAACATTATCTTCTGCCCATTTCATTATTTCTCCAATTGTATTAATTTGCTCACTATCAACAATTTGTTCAACTGCTCTTAAGTCTATATTCTCTTTGTTAATAGATAATCCATCTACACCTAAAGTCTTTATTTTTACACCTTTATAACTCTTTTCTATGCTACCTTTTTTTATAACTCTGTTTAAATTTATATTTATATCAATATTTCTTTCTTGTATTTTTGAAAGTATTTTTCCTTGACTAATACTTTTAGCTTCTTTTGTTACATCTTTCATATTATAGCAATCCATTTGTATCACAGTATCAGCTATATCAAAATAATCTCCTGAACTACCTACAACAATAATTGTTGATATTCCCTTTTGATTATATAAATCTTTAGCAACTTCAATAAATGGCGTTATAGGCTCTTTATCTTTAGAAACTAACATTTGCATTACATCATCTCGAATCATAAAGTTCGTAGCTGATGTATCCTCATCTATTAAAAACACATTAGTTCCACTTTCTATTCCTTCTATTATATTAGCTGCTTGAGATGTACTTCCACTTGCATTTTCACTATAAAACTTAGTAGTGTCCTTTTTATTAGGTAAATTATTTATAAATAATGATATATCATCTTTAAGAATTACTCTTCCATCTTCTGCTCTAACTTTTAATGCTGTATTATCTGTTATTACAAATTCTCTTCCATCGCCTTCAATATGATTATAAATTCCAAGTTCTAATGAATTTAATAATGTGGATTTACCATGATACCCTCCACCTACTATAATTGTTATACCTTTTTTAATTCCCATACCTACTATTTCACCCTTATTAGGCAAATTAAATTTAACTTCTAGATTTTTAGGTGAATTAAATGGTATTCCATTCTTTAAAGGCTTAGTTGATACTCCTGATTCTCTAGGTAATATAGATCCATTTGCAATAAATGCAATTAAATCTTTACTTTTTAACTCATTTCTTATAAATTCTTGATCTTCAACTAATTTTACTTGATTTATAAGTTTGTTTTTATCTATGTTTTTATAAATTAATGATGAATCTACTATCTTTGGTAAAAAATCAAATAAAATCTTTTCTAGTTCTTTTGAAAGAACACTTCTTCCTCTCGCTGGAAAGCCTATTTCTATTCTAGCTTCTATTTTTTTATCACTTATTACGATAGAAGTTCTATCTAAAATTTCTTGTGTACACTTACTTATAGAAATTAATCCACTTTTTCCTGATCCAAAAACTTTACTACTATATGAATATATATTTTTATAAAACGTTCTAGTTAAATAGTCTTGAACAGCTATTCTTTTAAAATCTTTATTTAATAATTCTTCTGGAATACTTGAAATTTTTTTATCCATTATTATTCTTACTCTAGAAGGCGTTGCAAATGGATCCCCTTGAACATGATCTATTGATAACGTGTAATAGTTAAACTTATAAATACCTTCAAGTTGCTTATATGATTTATATCCTTTCCCATCTATACTTATTAATTCATTACGTAAATCATTAGAATTTTTCATTTACTTTTCATCCTCCATAAAATATTTATCTATTAATGCTTCTCCCATTCTTCTATACATATTACTCATAGAAATCATTGAACATACAAGTAAGAATTTTTCTTCAAATTCTCCAGATATATTATTTTTATCTAAAAGACTTTTCAAATTCTCTTCTTTATCATTTATATATTCTCTAAATTCATTAATATCTTCAGAGTTCATTTCTAAATATGTTTTATAAAGAGATCTTAAATCATATTCTTCATTATTTTCATATTTTTTAACTATATCATCTAATGTAAGTTTTATATCATTTATTGATAACGCACCTTTTAAATCATATATTAGACTCATTAATATTAAATGTTCTTTTGAATATTTTTTATTCTTTATACTCATTAATAGTTTTGCTTTAGCATAATTATTAATCATAGTCTTTGTTAATACTTTATCTTCTTCTTTTCTTTTAAGAACTGATAATTTATTTTCAAAAAGTTGGATAACCTGATCCATATATAAATCTAATTCAGGAATATCCTCTAAATTTATTTTTTTATCTAAACTCAAGTTTTCTATTATATTTTCTATATCATTTGTCATTATTTCACTTCCTAATCTAGTTTTTAAAACTACTTGTTATATTGTTCATATTCAATTTTAATAGTATTACTTATAAAATTCAAGAAAATAGCTAAAAATATACTTTAAAAGGCTAAAAATAACTTCTAATAGCCTTTGACTTTTACATAACTATATATAATAATATCAATATATTATTATATAGTTTTAAAAACTACGTATTGAGTATGGAGGTATTTATGAATAAATATTTAAGAGAACCAGTTAATGGATTAACACATCTTATAGGAGCTATTTTATCACTAGTGGGATTAATTTTAATGATAATTAAAGTAAATATGTCTAGTGGAACTTTAATAGAATATGTATCTATTATACTTTTTGGAATTAGTATGATTTTATTGTATAGTGCTTCAGCAACTTATCATTCTGTGATTGCAGATTCAAAAATAATCAAACACCTAAAAAAAATAGATCACTCTATGATTTTTGTACTTATAGCAGGATCTTATGCACCATTTTGCTTAATTGCATTACAAGATTCTATTGGAAATAAACTTTTTATAGCCGTTGCTGCATCTGCTTTAGTTGGGATAGCATTTAAAATTTGTTGGGTTACATGTCCTAAATGGTTAAGTAGTGTTATATATATTGCTATAGGTTGGTTTGCCATTTTTGCAATTTATCCACTTTCAATAGCACTTTCACCAGTAGGTGTAAGCTTACTTATATTAGGTGGCTTGATGTATACAATAGGTGGTGTAATATATGCCTTAAAGAAAGATAAAATAAAAATAGGTATCTTCGGATCCCATGAAATTTTTCATATCTTTATAATGCTAGGAACATTATGTCACTTTATTTGTGTTTTTAATTATATTATTTAAATATAAAAATTTTATATAAACAAAAGAGCTATCATTGGATGATTATTAAAAAATCATTTCAATGATAGCTCTTTTTTTTATTAGCTCTATTGTTAAATATACTCTAGATTTAAATTAATTAAATCTAACATGTTTATATATTTTTTTGTCTAATAAATTCAAAAATACGTATACGTCTATAAACATCAGCCTCTTCTGATGATTTAGTTAGATATTCCTCCAATTGGTTCAAATTCATATTATAATTTTCTAAAAATACATTGTTTAATTTATCATAAAAATTTTTATCTTCTATATCTGGGAATGAAGAATTTATCTTTTTTAAATCTGCATAAGCTAATGGTAAAAATTCCTTAGAATTAAACATAGCTGTATAATCATATAATATATTTTCTAATTCAAATTTTTTCTTATCATAAGTAAATTCTTTCATTATATTTTATTCTCCTTAAAATTAAAAATAAAAATCTATTTTTATTTTACCATACATTTAATTGTAAATGTGTTAAATTTATGATATCGTGAAATTAAAAAAGGGGATATATGTATGCAAAAATATACAGATTTAATAATGGGATTGGTTTGTGGAATAGTTTTAACTCTTTTAAATAGCAATCTAGTTCATGAAATCCTAGGTTCTATATTTACACTATTTGATCCTACTAATTTAAATACAATAAGCATTTTTCTACTTTCTTGGTCATCAAGAATAATAACAATACTTTCTTTCTTAGGAGTCTTTATTACTATTACTTATTCTATTCTTATACTAAAAAAAGTAGTTAAAAATAATTAAAATAAAAACATATATGAAAAAAGCACTCTATTTAACTAAAAATAGTAGTGCTTTTTCTTATATTTTTTAAGTTCCTTAACTAAATAATCTTAAAACTTTAGCCAATACCACCATATATAATTCCAAGTAATATGACAATTATAGTTACAATTACAAATACATATTTAGCAAGATATATAAAGTTATTTCCCAATTTTCTACTTGCACCTTTATTTATCTCTATAAGTGCTTTTTTAGAATCTCCTACATAGTAAAATACTAAAAACACTATAAGTGCTGCTAATGGTGAAACTATTATAGTAATAAAATTAGTAAAATCAGCAAATCTAGTCATACTTAAATTTAAAGGAATTGACAATATAAATGCTATTATAGCCAATAAAATTGATGCCTTTTTTCTATTAAGTTTTGTTTGTGAAATTACTGCTTCAACTGGACCTTCTAACATATTAATTGATGATGATATAGCTGCAAATAATATACTTAAGAAAAATATTATAGTTATTAATCTTCCACCTGGCATAGCTTTAAATATAGTTGGCATTGTTATAAATAATAATGGTGGACCTGCCATTGGATCTAAGTTGAATGCAAATACAGCTGGCATTATAACAAATGAAGCAAGTAACGCTGCTATTGTATCTAATATTGCTGTACTTAAAGCTGATTTTGGTATATCAAAATCATCTTTTATATAACTACCGTATACAACCATTCCACATCCATTTAATGATACTGTAAAGAACGCTTGACCTAAAGCCATTATCCATGTATTAGGTTTTAATAAAAATTCCCACTTAGGATTTAATAAATATTTAACACCTTCCATTGCTCCTGGAAGTGTCAGTGATCTAATTGCAAGTAAAATAAATATTACAAATAATGCAGGCATAATTATTTTATTTATTTTTTCTATGCCTTTTGCTACCCCTACATAAATTATAGATAATGTTATAACTATAGCCATTAAATTCCAAAATATTGTTTGACCTGTTCCTGAAAATCCATTAAAGAAATTATTAACATCTATTGAAAACAACTCTCCTGTAATACTCATTGAAAAATATTTTATTATCCAACCTACAACTATGTTATAAAACATAAATACTCCAGCTAATCCTACTACAGGTATTAGCGCTACTAACTTTCCACCTTTTTTTCCTTTTTCAGCGAATGTAGCTATAATTCCAGTTGCTGAACCTGCTTTAAATGCTCTCCCAAAAGCAAACTCTGTTATTAATCCTGTTGAACCTAATAGCAATACAAAAATAAAGTATGGAATTAAAAAAGCTGCTCCTCCATTTTGACCTAATCTATATGGAAACATCCATATATTTCCTAATCCTATTGCTGCCCCTATACACGAAAGTATAAAACCAGTCCTACTCTTAAAATTTTCTCTTTTAGCCATTTCTACTGTCCTCCTAAAATAAATGAATAAAAAAATCGTCAAGCCAATTTGTAGCGTCGATTTTTTTTTAGCCATACACCCTTTCCAAGCTTAGTGCAGGAATAATGGTGAGGCATATGATTATTTTTTATTCTTTAGGAATACTTATAGTATATTCAAAATACAGTGTTTTATAAATTGTATACATATCTTCTAACGATATAATTTCCTAAAGAATAAAAAAACCACATAGTTTTACTATGTGGTTGCCTACAATACTAATACTCTACGTCCACACAGATTATCCATGTGGTTAAATTTGAGAATAATAAATAGCTATAACCATCATAGATACAAACTCAAGTTTCTACTTTAGCTTGTATCTATAATAAAATTATTAATACAAGCTTTATCTATAATAGTTACAGTAATATGCATTATTTAATTTTAATAATATAAATCTATTACATATCATAATAATTACTCTCCAATTTTATAATTTTCTTAATTTTATCATCTTAATTACAAAAATGTCAATAATAAATACTCTTTTAATTCCTTTAAATGTTCTCTTTATGTAGATTTATATGGTATAATAACGAAATAAATATTCTATGAAATGAGGGAAATTTATTGATAACTGTATCAAATGTTAGTCTTAGATTTGGTGGACGTAAACTTTTTGAGGACGTAAACCTTAAATTCACTCCAGGAAATTGTTATGGAGTTATTGGAGCAAATGGTGCTGGTAAAAGTACATTTCTTAAAATATTATCAGGTGAAGTTGAAGCTAATACTGGTGAAGTTATAATCGCTCCTAATACAAGAATGTCAGTTTTAGAACAAAATCACTATAAATATGATGAATTTCAAGTTCTTGAAACTGTAATAATGGGTAATGAACGATTATATCAAATCATGAAAGAAAAAGATGAGATATATGCAAAACCTGATTTTTCTGATGAAGATGGTATTAGAGCTTCTGAATTAGAAGGTGAATTTGCTGAACTTAATGGTTGGGAAGCAGAATCAGAAGCATCTACAATCTTACAAGGTTTAGGAATAGGAACTGACTACCACTTTAAAAATATGTCTGAATTAAAAGAAGCTGAAAAAGTTAAAGTTCTTTTAGCTCAAGCTTTATTCGGAAATCCTGGAATATTAATTCTAGACGAACCTACTAACGGTCTTGATTTAAAGGCTGTAAACTGGTTAGAAGAATTCTTAGGAAACTTTGATGGAACTGTTATAGTTGTATCACATGATAGGCATTTCCTAAACTCAGTTTGTACTCAAATGGCTGATGTTGACTTTGGAAAAATTAAGATTTATGTTGGTAACTATGATTTCTGGTATGAATCAAGTCAATTAGCTCTTCAAATGTCAAAAGATCAAAATAAGAAAAAAGAAGAAAAAATTAAAGAATTACAAGACTTTATTGCAAGGTTTAGTGCTAATGCTTCTAAATCTAAGCAAGCTACTTCAAGAAAGAAATTGTTAGATAAAATCACATTAGATGATATTCAACCATCAAGTAGAAAATATCCTTTCGTAGGATTTAAACCTGAAAGAGAAGTTGGTAATGATATATTAACTGTTAAAGATCTTTCAAAAACTATTGATGGAGTTAAGGTTTTAGATAATGTAAACTTCTTAGTTAATAAGGGTGATAAAATTGCTCTTATAGGTAATGAAATTGCTGTAACTACATTATTTAAAATACTAGCTGGAGAAATGGAACCAGATAGTGGTGAATATAAATGGGGAATAACTATAACAAACTCTTACTTCCCAAATGATAACTCAGAATACTTTGATGATTGTCATCTGTCTTTAGTTGATTGGCTTAGACAATATTCTGAAGAAAAATCTGAAAGTTATATAAGAGGTTTCTTAGGAAGAATGTTATTCTCTGGAGAAGAAGCATTAAAAGAAGCTGATGTATTATCTGGAGGAGAAAAGGTTAGATGTATGTTATCTAAAATGATGCTTTCTAACGCAAATGTGTTAATGTTAGATCAACCTACTAACCACTTAGACCTTGAATCAATCACTGCAGTAAATAACGGATTAAGAGATTATAATAGTAACATACTATTTGCTTCACATGACCATCAATTTGTTCAAACTATAGCAAATAGAATTATTGATATCAAAGATGATGGATCTATTGTTGATAGAACTATGAGTTTTGATGAATACTTAGCATTTGCTGCATCAAATAAATAAAGCATATTATAATTAAAAGGCTATTCCTTAATTGGGGGATGTAGTGAGATTTGTGTAAAAGCAAATCTACTACATCTTTTTTTGAATGGTTTTATGGTAGATTTGGAATAATATACTTATGAATATTAGAGGAGGATTACAAATGAGAGTACCAGATATAAATTATCAAGAAGAAATAAAGAAATGCAAAAGTATGGACGATGTTGTGGGTAAGAATGGGTTAATGCAAAGATTATTAAAAGATGTTATGCAACAACTACTTGAAGCTGAAATGGAAGAACATTTAGGTAGAGAAAAATATGAGAGAACCGATAACGATAGTGACAAGAATTATAGAAATGGGTATTCAAAAAAAGATGTTAGAAGCAGCTACGGGGAGATACCTATAGATATTCCTAGAGATAGAAAATCAGAGTTTGAACCAAGAACTATAAGAAAATATGAAACTGATTGTAATGAATTAGATAAAAAAATAATTGGTTTATATGCTCGTGGAATGTCTACAAGAGACATTCAATCCGAACTGGAAGAATTATATGGAATAGATGTATCTCCATCAATGATATCTAAAATAACAGATAAAGTAATGATTGCAGCTGCTGAATGGCAAAATAGAATGTTAGATCCTGTGTATCCTATAGTTTATATGGATGCTATTCATTTTAAAGTGAGAGACGAACATAGAATAGTTACAAAGGCTGCTTATATTTGCATGGGTGTTGATATGGAAGGCTATAAAGATATATTAGGAATATGGATTGGCGAAGCCGAAGGAGCAAAATTTTGGCTTAGCGTTTGTAATGATTTAAATAATCGTGGTGTTAAAGACATATTAATTGCATGTATGGACGGTTTAAGAGGATTACCAGATGCTATTAAAGCTGTTTTTCCAAAAGTATGTATTCAAAATTGCATAATACATCAAATAAGAAATTCAATGAAATATGTATCATATAAAAATAGAAAAGAATTTATGAAAGACTTAAAACTGGTGTATAAAGCAGATACAGAGGAGATAGCGCTAACGCAGCTCGATAGGCTAAAGAATAAATGGGATGATGTTTATAGTACTGTAATAGATTCATGGTATGAAAATTGGGATAGATTGTCTACATATTTTTCATATACTAAAGAAATTAGAAAAATGATTTACACTACTAATGCACTAGAAGGATTTAATAGGCAATTAAGAAAATTCACTAAAATTAGAACAGTATTTCCAACAGATGATTCTTTGCGAAAATCATTATATTTAGCAACAGATCAAGTTATGAAAAAATGGACTTCACCAATAGCTAATTGGGGAATAACTCTTTTAAAATTAGAAATAATGTTCAAAGATAGAATCGAGGAAGCGTTAGCAATATAGCTTGTACTTATTAGAAAATTACAGTATATAATACTTATTTTAGTGCATACTAAAATTATGAAACCACGTAGTTTTAGTATTTGTAAAAATATTAAAAATATAACTGGAAACATAATTTCCAGTTATACAATATATTAAAATATTTAATTTACACAAATTATTCTACATTCTCCTTAATTGGAATAGCCTTAATTTTATACTTACTTAGTCAACAGCTCTTCAATAACTTCATATACATAGTTAACTTTATTATTAGCCACTTCTTTAACCTCATCTTCCGAATCATTAAATGTATAGCTATTATAAGTTATGTTAAACATTGAAACATCATTAAATGAATCACCGACAACATAAAGATTATCTTTTGAAATATTTTCTACCTCTAATATCCTCTTAAGTGCATTACCCTTTGAACACCCTTTTGGTACTATATCAACAAAAAATTTATTTCTATATGCTTCTACATATTCCCCATAATTTTCTATTATATCATTTTTTATTTTTTCAGCCTTAACTTGATCTTTATCTATAGGAGCTAAACTTATTATTTTATAATTATCTTTTGATGATAAAGCCTCTTCTATATATATTTTTCTTGTAAAGAAATCCATCATATCTCCAACCTTAGATTTATAAATTTCAGGATTATCTATAAAAATAGAGTTTTTATAATTATCAAGATAAACTAAAGTTTCATTATTATAATAATCATTTATTATTTTATTTGAAATTTTATTAGATACCCATTCATCAAATACCTTATCATGGTCTCTATTCATGATTAAACCTCCATTACAAAGCAATAAATAATCATATTCTATATTATACTTTTCCATCAAAGGTATAACCATATCATAGCTTCTACCTGTTGATACTATTAATTTATGTCCATATTCTTTAAGTTTATTTATTAAAGTTAAATCCTTATCATTTCGTAACTCATTTCCAGCTACTAAAGTTCCATCTAAATCACTTGCTAAAAGCTTCATAGTACACCTCTTCTAACTCTTAATTAAATTTTTCTATAATTTTATATTACAATTAAATTTATAATATATACTTTTAAAATAATTTTAATAAACTAAGGAATCAATTTATATAATTAATGTTTTAGTTAATGTTCTTTAATTCATTCTAAAACATTTAAGTAAAAATATATAAAAATAGATCCTATAGAATATATTTTATACTAAATAATATAATTAAAACAATTAACTTATTTTAGTATTAATATCTCTATAGAATCTATAAATGTATTATGTTTAAATAAACATCTTATTTTTTCTTGTATTTTACATGTAATAATTTATGAGCTAATCCTTCTCCTGGTTTACCCATATATGTTTCATACATCTTTAATAACGATGCATTTTCATGAGATTTTCTCTTAGCTAATTCCTTATCTTGGTTATATAATACTGATGCTCTTACTGTTCTAATATCAACCTTACTTCTATCTTTTGAATTTACGTGAGGTTGTCCTCCACCATTTACGCATCCACCTGGACAAGACATTACTTCAATAAAGTGGTATTGTTTTTCTTCCATTTTTCCACTCTTAACAAACTCAAATACATTATCTGCTCCATTTATTACAGCTATATTATATTCTTTTCCACCTATTGTAACAGTAGCTTCTTTGATTCCTTCTAATCCTCTTACTTCTTTATATTCGATTTCTTCTAATGATTTATTTTCTACGAAGTCTTTTGCAGTTCTTAAAGCTGCTTCCATAACACCACCAGTAGCACCAAATATAGCACCTGCACCAGTATATTCTCCCATAGCTGGATCTACTTCACTATCTTCTAAACTAGCAAAATTTATTTTTGCATTTTTAATCATTTTTGCTAATTCTCTTGTTGTAAGTACAGCATCTATGTTTCTTAATCCGTTATTTTCCATTTCTTCTCTGTCAGCTTCAAATTTCTTCGAAGTACAAGGCATTATAGTAACTGTAAATACATTTTTTGGATCTAATCCTTCTATTTCTGGATAATATGTTTTACTTGCAGCACCAAAAATTTGTTGTGGTGACTTTGCACTAGATAAATTATGTATAAATTCTGGGAAGTAATTTTCAACTTCTCTTACCCACGATGGACAACAAGATGTAAACATCGGGAATGGACCACCTTCATTTATTCTACTGATAAGTTCTGTTGCTTCTTCCATTATTGTCATATCTGCACCAAAGTTTATATCAAATACTTTATCAAATCCTAACATTCTTAAAGCAGTATATATCTTACCTGTTACATCTACACCGTAACCCATTTTAAATGCTTCACCCATTGCAGCTCTAACTGATGGAGCCATTGCAACTATTACATGTTTACTTGGATCTTCTAAAGCATTTTGTACTCTTTCAGTATGAGATTTTTCTGATAACGCGTCTACTGGACATGCTGCTATACATTGACCGCATAATAGACAATTTGTATCATCAAAGCATTTTCCATCAACAGCTGATATCTTCTTATTACCATTATCATCAACAATTTTTATAGAATTTGTAGCTGTTCTATCACTACAAGCAGCTTCACATCTTCCACAAAGTACACATTTGCTTCTATCTATAACAATTGATTTACTTCTATCATCTATGTATTCTGATTTGTCTTTGACTATAAATGGCTTGTTTGCTCTAGCCTTAGTTTTTATTACTAATTTTAAAAATTCACAATCTTCTCTTCTTTTACAAGGACCACATTTAAATTCATGCTTGTCTAACAATTCAGCTACTCTTGATTTAACAGATTCTTGTACCTTTTCTGAATCAGTTCTTATAACCATCTTATCTTGAACTACTGTTTCGCAAGCTAATGCTAATTCATCTTGTCCTTCTATTTCAACTGCACACACTCCACATTTTCCTGTGTTACTACAATCATTTAAATAGCATAAGGTTGGTATGTCTATATTATTCTCTAATGCCACTTCTAAAATAGTTTTACCTTCTTCTTTAACAGAAACCTCTTTTTCATTCATTACTATGTATGCCACTAAATGAACCTCCCCGTTTTTAATATACTTTATTTAACTATACGTATTTATATTTTAATACATATTTTAATTAACGTTATAATTTTAACATACTTGTTCATTAAAAATAAGTATTAATTAATAATTTTTATTGGATAAAAAATGTATTAATTATATATTTTTTTAAAAAATCAAATATATGTATTTTATTGACTTAAATATTTTTTATTTTAAACCAAAAAAACTATCCTAAAACAATTTTTAGGATAGACTAATTTATTATATATCTTTTAGAATAAATATTTCAATTAAAATTTTTTTATAATTCCTTATTTAAGAATATGAAAATAAATAACACGTCAAAAATGCCAGGGATATTTTGTGAAATACAATGACTTTAGTTCTGCTAATAGTTCTGCTAATAGTTGTGCTATTAGTAGGTTCTAAGTAAAAAGTAGTTCACAAAATAAACTAGCATACTGACTAGTTATTTATTTGAATGTGACTTATTAAACCGTTAAATATAAATCCTAAAGTTTTATTGATTATATCTTCTAAACTGACTTTGTCTATATTTATTAATTCATATATAGCTGCCGAGCATAATGTTCCAAAAAATTCATAAGCTATAACTTCACTATCACCGTTTCTAATGTAGCCTTCTTTTATACCTATTTGTATATAAAGTTCTATTTGCTTTATATGACTTCTTACCTTTTCACGTAAAATAACTTGTCTCTCTTCATCTCCCCATAATTGACTCATTACCACTCTAAAAAAGCTATTATGCTCATAAAGAAAAGTTAATTGTATTTTACATATTTTTTTTAACTTTTCTATTATATCATCATTTGATTCATCTATAGCTATAATCTCATCATTAAGTATTTTAAGTCCGTTATCAACTATAAAATTAAATATCTCTTCCTTACTATTAAAATTATAATATAGTGTTCCCTTAGCAAGCCCTGCATTGGTTGCTATTTCATCCATTGTTGCTCCCCTATACCCTGATTTTGAAAAAACTTCTATTGCAGAATCAAAAATCAATTTCTTTGTTTTATTCACACCAATCCCTCATTTTCATAACTGATAATAATTATATTATATCACTAAAATTTTACTATTTATTACTTTTTCATTGCATTTTTTTGATATTTAAAATATATATGATAGAATCAGTATATAATATATAAATATATTAAACTAATAGGAAGAGGTATTTATGATTAAAGTATATAACAGAATTACCCACGAATATGAAGAAGAAAATATCGCTGGTAAGAAATTTATTAAATGGACTTATGAAACACCAATAGGAAAAAGCATAACAGAATTAATTACAAAAAGAAAAATTTTCTCAAAAATTTATGGTAAATTTTGTGATACAAAATTTAGTGCTAAAAAAATACCTGACTTTGTTAAAGACTTTAATATTGATATGAGTATTGCAGAAAAAGATATTTCTGAATTTAATTCATTTAATGATTTCTTTGTTAGAAATTTAACATCTACTTCAAGACCAATAGATCAAAATAAAGACATTTTTATTTCTCCTGGAGATGGAAGAATTACTATTTATGATAATATAGATTTAAATAATATTGTTCAAATAAAAGGCTTAACGTATAGTTTAAAAGAATTAATAAAAAATGATGTAATAGCAGAAAAATATCGAAATGGAATTTGCATAATTTTAAGATTATGTCCTACTGATTATCATAGATTTCACTTTGTAGATTCTGGTATTCCTTGTGAAACTCACAAGATAAAAGGGAATTATTATTCAGTAAATCCTATAGCTCTTAATTCAATTCCAAAATTATTTTGTGAAAATAAAAGAGAATGGTGCTTATTTAAATCAGAAAACTTTGGTGAAATATTAACAATAGAAGTAGGGGCTACTTGTGTTGGTTCAATAATTCAAACATATACACCTAATAAAAGAGTAATAAAGGGTGAAGAAAAAGGATACTTTAAATTTGGTGGATCTACAACTATCCTATTCTTAGAAAAAGATAAAGTACAAATAGATTCTGATGTTTTAGAACAATCAAAACAAGGCTATGAATGTAAAGTATTATTTGGAGAAAAGATTGGAACTAAAATCTCTAAATAATAAAAAAGACTTAATTGCTACAAACACATAGTAACTAAGTCTTTTTTATTATTTAATAATTGCTCTTTTTAACTCATTTTTAAATTTATCTATATCTTTATCTAATATAATTAAACTAATCCCCATCATTTCAGCTCTTTCTTTAATGCACCTTTTACATGGTTCTTGAGTTGCAACTAATATTTTCTTTGAATTTTTTCCACCTAATCTTTTACTATATACATCTAATTCATTTAATGCATCTTCATCATATTTAGCACTATCTTTGCATGATATGCATATTAAAACATCATCTTTTACAGCTAATACGTCTAATTCATTTTTAACTTTACTTTCAGTATTATTCCATACAAATGTAACTCCACTCTTAACATCATCAATTTCTTTAATTTCTCTAACAACTATATTCGTTAATACCTCTAACCAAGTACCACTCTTAAATATAAATCCCTTTAAATAATCTTTTTGAAAATAAACTTCTATATTATTTTTATTTTTTCTATATTTTATTGCACCAATATTTTCTAAATAATTTAAACAAGAATTTAATATTCTTTTTTCATCATTCTCATGTAAATTAAGTATATTTATAGTTACTTTATTTCCTTGGGAATAATCATGAATAAATAAATTATTATCATATAAAAGTTTCTTATATTTATACCATATTCCTAAATTATAATATATCTTCTTTGTTATATTAATTACATCAGAATATCTACTTATTTTACTGGAATCTAATAAAATATTTACACCAGTTATTTTCAATATATCCTCTAAATATATGTCTTTAAACTCTACTAAGTTGCTTTTAGTTTCATTTCCAAATTCATATATTCTTTTATTTAATATATCTATATATATAGACTTAAATCCTTTGAGTAATGCTTTATTTGTTAAAATTAATGAATTTATTCTCTTTCCACCAGTCACATTTATTATAGTTTTTTCTACATCTAATTTATTTAATAAATTTTCTATTTCTTTTATATTTCCTTCGCCTATATTATAATTTTCTATTTCAATACTTGGAAAAATCTCTATATGATATTTCTTTAACTTTTCATATAACTGAAAATCTTCTCTATTTCCTAAATAAATTACTCTATCAGGTCTAAATTTATCAGTAGCCAATAAATTTCCTTCATTATGCTCATCTATTAAGTTAATTAAAATATCTTTTTTCATCAATAAGTTCCACCTTTACATCTATAACTATCATTTCTCTTATTATTAGCATTTATTAATATGTTTATTTATTATAAGTCTTCTGTAAGGTTTATTCTTATTTTTATTTATAAAAAAAGACTTAACTAAAATATAGCTAAGTCTTTTTGTGGCAGAGCGTAAAGGAATCGAACCCTTAATGTACCGTCCGTAGCGGTAAGTTATATCCGTTTAACTAACGCTCCATATTAATTTTATTTCCAATAAATATATTATCACAAGCAATAATAATTAGCAAGTTTATAAATAAATATCCGAAAATTCTATTTCTAACATTTCAACATTAGTTTTTGAATTAATTACATGATTCTTTTCATTATTTTCACTTAATTTTATTATTGGTAATTTTACTATAAACTCACTTCCCATATTTTCTTCACTCTTTAATGATATTCTTCCATTGTGAGCTTTAGTCAAGTTTTCCACTAATGCTAAGCCTATACCACTTCCTGATTGCTCTATTTTTTTATGATTAGATGATTGCATAAATCTATTAAAAATTTTATTTTGTTCTTTTAATGGAATCCCCATACCTTCATCTTTTATTGATATATTTAATTCATTATTTTTCTTCCATAAATTAATATATATATTTCCATTATTATAAGAGAATTTTATAGCATTAGATAAAAGATTCATAATTATTCTATCTATTGCTTCTGGATCAATTGCCATAATACATTTTTCAACATTTGTATCAAATATTAATGATATATTTTTTTGCTTTGCATATTTATCTATTGAAGTAATAGTATTTTCAATTAATTTAACAATATCTAAATTTCTTCTTTCTATCTTATAATATTTCTTTTCTAATCGTGTTGTATCTATAAGATTATCTATAAGTTTCAACATCCTATAACTATTTCTCTTTATACTAGTCATATATTTATTCATATTGTCACTACCATTTATGTAACCTGATTCATAAAATTGAAGTATACTTAAAATTACATTTAATGGAGATCTTAAATCATGAGAAATATTTAAAAGGAGATTTTCTTGTAAATTTTTACAATTGTTCATATCCATGTACTTATCAATTAGCTCTTCTTTTGTTAATTTTGAAAGTTCTAATCTACTTAATTCTTCACTTTCTTCCATGAAATTGTTTGTAATTTTTTTTACTACACTCATTTACAGTTTCTCCTTATAATCAATATATTTTTTCCAAATTTTTGAATTTCATACTTTTATATTATCACATACTATAATTAGTAACAACCATTTTTTAACATTTTTATATAACTTCAATAATAAAAATAATCTAAAATTATAAAAAATAATTCATAATGATGCATATTATTTTTAAATTCTATGCAACCTATTTGTAAAATATACAATAATTTTATTATTTTCAGTAAAATTTTATATAACTGTTGACCTAAGTAATAATTTAATGATATAGTTGTATCTATAATAAATACACTTGTATTTTATATATGAACACTAATTATAAGAGGGGGATTTATAATTGAAGAATTTATCTCTAATCAAAAGAATATTTACATTTTTAATTTTAGGAATAATATTAGGTTTAACATGTAAAAATTTAAATATAATGTTTCCAATAAGAATACTTGCTACTTTTAGTGCTTTATTCGGAAGCTTTTTATCATTTGTTATACCATTGATAATAATAGCATTTATTGTACCTGGTATAGCTTCACTTGGAAAAAATTCTGGAAAAGTGCTTGTAGGTACTACAATATTAGCGTACATATCAACTATTATATCTGGTATGGTTGCTTACTTTATAGGAATATCTTTTCTTCCTAAAATAATAAAGACAGCTACATTAATATCAACTGAAGCAGTTAAAATTGAACCATATTTTACTATTGAAATACCACCTATAGTTAATATAATGTCTGCTTTAGTGTTTTCATTTATTTTTGGTATAGGACTTTCAAAAATAAATAATAGCTCATTATTAAAGGGATTTCATGAATTTAGCTCAATAGTTTCAATGATTATTTCTAAAATTCTTATTCCACTTGTTCCACTTTATATTGCTGCTATATTTGCTAAATTAAGTTTAAGTGGTGAAATATTTACTACTATAAAATCTTTCGCTACTATTTATTTAATATTGTTTATATTACAATTTTTATATATATTATGTCAGTATTCTATAGCTGGTGCACTTAAGAAAGAAAATCCTTTTAAATTATTAAAGAATATGATTCCTGCATATCTTACAGCTGTAGGAACACAATCATCTGCTGCTACTATACCAGTTACATTAAATTGTACTAGAGAAAATAATGTATCTGAGGAAGTTGCTGATTTAGTTGTCCCTTTATGTGCTACAATACATATAGCAGGAGACACTATAACTTTAGTATTAACTTCAATTGGTTTAATGCTAATGAGAGGACAAATGCCTACTTTATATACTATGATTCCATTTATATTAATGCTTGGAATAACAATGGTAGCTGCACCTGGAGTTCCTGGAGGTGGTGTTATGGCTGCCCTTGGTTTATTAGAATCTATGCTAGGGTTTGGTAATATAGAAAAACCTATAATGATTGCATTACATGCAGCTCAAGACAGTTTTGGTACTGCAACTAATATTACTGGTGATGGTGCTTTATCATTAATAGTAGATTATTTTGTAAATAAATTTAAAGATAAATAAATTTAATAAAAAGATATATCATTAAGTTTTAAAAAACCTAATGATATATCTTTTCTATATTTTATCTTTATTTATTTTGTTATTTATCATTTCACCTTTTATATACTTTAATATAAATATTACATATACTAAAGTTCCAACTATAAACATAGTATCTAAGTCTATGTTTGGAAAAATAATTTGCAATACAACTTGAAAAATAAGTGGTAATGTACATGTATATAAAGTTAATGAGTATAATATGCTATACTTCATAAACATTCTCATAATAAGTAGTGCAAATGATGCAAAGATAGTCGCAAATAAACAATTTATTAGTGTATTTATAAATGTTATTAATATTGTATATAAAATTACGATAGCCACTAATATTTTTAACACATAAGATAATTCTCCAAGCAAAATATTATTATCTAATCTATTATCACCAATTAAATCTTTATAATGAGCTTGTTGCTTATAAGATTCTGCTTGTAAATATACTCCATCTTTTAAAAACAATATATTATTATCATTATGTACTGTTAAATCTCTTAAATCATCAATCTCATTTAAACTTTTATTTTCATCAATATATATTAAGCTAGATATTCCTTCTAATTTTAATGGTGAATTTTCTGCATGAAGTATTCCATCTTCTATATTAAATTTATATTCACTGTTTTGTAGTGTTGAATTTAAATTACCTAATTCCTTATCCATTCTGTATCCAATTGTTATTCCCCTTAGTCCACCCAAAAGAATAGTAATTAAAAATACATATAATATAGCTTTTCCTATTCCATATTTAGGATATGTCATTAGTGCTTTTAAATTATAAGTACAATTAATAAACTTTTTAAAAAAATTATCCCTATTATCCATGATTTCCTCCAATATCCTTTTTTAATAAGAATGTCACTACTAAATATATTAACATATACTTCCTATTTTATAAAATATAAATGTTTAGTATTGGTTATTTATGTTAATAATAAAAATAATATATTTTATATTAACTAAGAATAGGAGGTATATTTTGAAATTAATTAAAAATATCCATATAAATAAATATATTCATATAAATAAATATATAATGTGTACTTTATTATTTGGTTTAGTTTCATTAACTACACTATTACAAGTGCATGAATATAAAAAATTAGTTAATGATTTTAAAATAAACTTTGAAGTTAATAAATTTTCTGAAGCTAACAATATATTACTAACAAGAGAAAATCTAAATCCAATTAAAAACCTAATGTTAAAAAAAGATTTAAAAAACTATTTTTCAGATAATATAAATACATTAAAAAGTAGTTTGGATGACTCTAAATTAAATACTAATGAAGCTTTAATCAAAGTTAATGAAATAAATAGGTATGGATTTAATTCTCAGGAGGTAATTGAATTCGCTAATTCCATAGAAAAACTTCAAAATTCAATAGATAATTATTCTAATGGAATAGAACATTTTAATAATAAAGAATATTATGAAGCTATAACTAATTTTTCAACATTATCTCCATTAGACTTAAATTATAGTGAATCACTCATTTATTTAAAAAAATCTAAAGATGAAATAAAAAAAGATTTATTCGCTCAATGTGATAAATTATGCTCTAAAGATTATTATAGTAAAGCATTAAAACAATTATCTAATCTTCCATCTATTTTAAATAGTGATGAAGATATAAAAACAAAAATCTCTGAAATTAAATCTAGTAAACAAGAATATTTAAATAAAACTGTTGACTCAAAAGCAGTATCAAATTATTGTATAAATAATATTTCTTCACAAAACATAAATAAATTAAATTTAGTAAGTAATACTCCTTATTTAATATTTATAGACATAAATGCCCAAAAGACTAATATTTATAAAGGCAAATCTAATAAATGGAGCTTAAATAAAACATTTTCCTGTTCTACTGGAATAGATTCTGAACCAACTCCTTGTGGTGCTTTTTCTATTAAAGAAAAAGGAAAATGGTTCTTTTCAAATAAGTTTAAACAAGGTGGAAAGTATTGGACTCAGATAGATGGTGACATATTATTTCATTCTGTTCCATATGCTAAAGATAAAACTACAGTAGTTGATACTACTTTAAATAAAAAATCTTCTCATGGTTGTATCCGATTAGCACTAAGTGACGCTAAATGGATATATAATAATATACCAAGAGATACTAAAGTTATAATTAAATAGCTAATTATCCCCCCCAATAAATATATAAAAAGTGAGTGACTTAATAATTTACCCATACATTAAGTCATTCACTTATTTTTAATATAAAAATATTAATACTTTTATATTAAGATCTCCTTTTCTAAATAGAATGAATATAGATATTTTTTATCAACTTTTTTTCCTATCATTTTAAATATTGCCTGACTATAATAGTCTAATTGAAGTTTATATTTTTCTTTAAATTCTTCCTCGTTTTCTACATAATCAGTCTTATAATCTAATAAAATTAACTTATCATCATATTTAAAGAAACAGTCTACTATACCTTGTAATCTTATTTTTTCTTTAGAATATTTTTCTGGTAAAGACTCATCTACTTTTAAACTACTTATTTCAGTATAAAATGGAACTTCTCTATAAATTTTTCCACCTTCATTATATATTTGTAACATTTTCTTTCCTAAATCACTCTTAAAGAAATTTAATATCCTGTATGGATTAATAGAGCTATATTCTTCTTGTAATATAAATTCCTCATCGTATAATTCATTTAATTGTTTTTTGATTTCAATTAATGTATTTACTCTATTTAAATCTATTTTTTTCATTACAAAGTGAATAGCTGTTCCTCTTTCAGCTGCCGATAACCCCTTTTCTTCTTGAAGAAATTTAGGCGTAATTACATCTTTTTTTTCATCAGTATCTTCCTTGAAATCAAAAATTTCAAGAGTATCTATATCTTCTTCCATATTTCTTCTTTTTAAATCTGATACAGATACATTACTTGTAAGTTTAGTAGATTCTTTAAATTCATATTCATAACTTAATCTTCTATAAACTTCATTTTTGATTTTAGAATCTATATCCCTATCTAAGATTGAGATTTTCATTTCATCATCATCTTTATTTTCTTCTATTTCATCATCTATATTTAATTCGTTCTTATTCCAAATGCTTATCTTCCAATTTGATAAATCATCTTTACACATTTCACTAGAAAATCCTAGCTTTCTTCTAAGTATCTCACCATCTTTATGCTTACATAAAGCCATTCCAATCCAATCTAAATATGATTTTCCTTTTGACACTTCATATGGCAATACAACCTCTTTATCTAACACTGATGAATTAATCCATTTTTCAATAGATTTTTCTGTATTTCTTACAGCTCCAGTTATAATTAATTTTTCCTTTGCTCTAGTGAATGCTACATATAAAATTCTCATTTCTTCAGATAATGTTTCTAATTTCATTCGTTTTTTAATTGCTTCTTTAGGTAAAGTGGTTATACTAGTTCTATTCTCTAAATTAATATACTCTGGACCTAAACCTAATTCCTCATGATAAAGTATCTTATTATTTAAATCCATTAAATTAAAGTTTTTACCTGTTCCAGCTAAAAATACTACTGGAAATTCTAATCCCTTACTTTTATGAATACTCATAATTCTAACAACATCTTCATTTTCCCCTAATATTTTAGCACTTCCCATATCACCTGATGATTTAGTTAACTTATTTATGAAATTGATAAAATTAAATAATCCCTTAAAGCTGGTATCTGAAAACTGTCTTGCTCTTTGGAATAATACCTTTAAATTTGCTTGTCTTAGCACTCCATTAGGCATAGCACCTACATAACCATAATAAGCCGTATCCATATATAGATACCATATAAACTCATCTATAGGCATGTATATTGATTTTCTTCTCCATTTGTCAATACTAGCTAATATATACTCGCATTTTTCTTGTAACTCTTTAGAAATTAATTTTTCAGTAGTAATTCTAATTATATTTTCATAAAAATACCTTTCGTTATCTACAAGCCTAATATCACTAAGTTCTTCTGCACTTAACCCTATAATAGGAGAACTTAATAATGAAAGCATAGGAACATCTTGCATTGGGTTATCTATTACTTTTAATAATGACATAATAGTTCTTATTTCAATTGATTCAAAATACCCTGATCCTGTATCTGAATATACTGGTATTCCTGCTAATCCTAGTTCATCTAATAATACTTCTGACCAGTTTTTAGTTGCTCTTAAAAGAATTACTATATCTTTATATTTTAAGTCCCTATATTCACCTGTATCTTTATCTAGAACTCTAAATGTAGTTCCATCTTTTTTAGACATTAATTCATTAATTCTGTTTACTATAATTCTAGCCTCTAAATTTATGTCACCTATTTCCTCTTCATCTTCCTTTAATTTGGGTTCTTCATTAACTTCTTCCTTATTACTTTTATCTAAAATATGAACCTCAATTGGTCCACCTACTACTTCTTCATTATTTTTATTTTCAGGAAAATTTGCACCTAAATTTAAAGCCTCAGCATCAGTATATTCTAATTCTCCTATAGTTTTAGACATAACTGATTTAAATATATAATTAACCCCATTTATTACCTCTTCTCTACTTCTAAAATTTTTATAAAGTTGAATTTTTCTGTTAAGTCCATCATTTAAAGAATAATTATTGTATTTATCTATAAATAATTCTGGTTTTGCTTGCCTAAATTTATATATACTTTGCTTTACATCTCCAACCATAAACACGTTAGGAATATCTGAATTTTTTCTTGATACTAACTCTATTATAGCTTCTTGAACGCTATTAGAATCTTGATATTCATCTACAAGAACTTCATCAAAATAATCTTTAAATTTATAAGCTATTGTTGATGGTACTATCTGATGCTTCTCATTTTCTTCAATTAAAATCTTTAAGCATAAATGCTCTAAATCATTGAAATCTAGTATGTTCTTCTCTTTTTTCTTTGCATTAAATCTGTCTATAAACTCAGAAGTAAGTTTTGTTAATTGTTTTATATATGAATAAGATTTCTTTATATTCTCAAGCATTTTTTCTGGAGCATCTATAAAAGTACCTTCAATTAAAGCTGATATTTTCTTTTTAACCTGATCTCTAATTTGTTTAACTAAACTTTGTACATTTTCATCACTTACAGTACTTTTCTTTATAGTTTTTAATCTCTTAAAACTTATTAAATTTAATGAATTATATAAATTGCTTAAATCAGAATCTATATTGTTATAAGCATTAACTATTAAATCTAACTCACTACTAAATCCTTCAAAATAAGGTTCTAAACCATCAGTTTCTTCAATTAACTCAATAGCTTTTTGCATCATCTTTATATAGCCTTCTAACTCTATTTTTATGCTATCTTTTAATACAGTTATCCAATTAGTTCTATCTAATTCTTCTAATGTGTCTATATCAAATTCTTCTGCCGATTCCTCTAACCATTTCTTTGGCCATGGCCCTGCCATAGTAAAATTATATAAACTCAAAACCAATTCTTTTAATGGATTATCACTTTTATAATTACTAAATGCTTCAACAAATCTTAAAAATTCCACATCTTCTTCATCATATTTGTCATCAAATAATTCATCTATTATCTCCATCTTTAAAAGTATGCCTTCAGTTTGATCACATATTCTAAATGATGGATCTAAATCTATCTTATGAAAATTATTTTTTATTACATCTAAACAAAAAGAGTGAATAGTCATAATATTAGACCTGTTTAACAAAGTTAATTGTTTTTGAAGATTTTTAGATGTTGGATTTTCATCTAATTTTTTTGATATTGCATTAGCTATTCTTTCTCTCATCTCTGCTGCTGCTGCACTTGTAAATGTAACAACTAAAAGTTTATCAATATCTATAGGATTTTCTTCATTAGTAATTATCTTTATAATTCTTTCTACTAAAACAGCTGTTTTTCCTGAACCTGCTGCTGCTGCAACTAATAAATTACAATCTCTAGTTGTAATTGCTTTTAGCTGTTCATCAGTCCATTTTGTTCCACTCATAAATTAAAACTCCTATCTAAATAGCTAATTTTATTTCTCATCGTTACTCAATTCAGCCCTTATATTATTCCAAATCTCATCTTTTGATTTCTTCATTATGATTTTATATTTATTATCTTCTATACAGCTGTCAAATTGACATATAGATGAATAATCACAAAATTCACAATAAGTACCATTAGAATCCTTAGTGGGCTGTATTTTTATATCTCCACATAACATATCTTCACATAGATCAATCATTTTCTTATTTACATAATCTCTAAGCAATTTAAATTGCTCTTCAGTTACAACTTCACTGCCTGCTTTAAAATCTCCATCCTTTTTAAATGCAGCTGGAATAACTAGTGAATATCCTGTGGTTTCAATACCTTTATCCATAGACTTAACTACTTTAGCATCCTTTAATATCAATCCATTCATCTTTAAATTACTTAAAACTTCTTTTTCTAATTCTTCAGTGGTTATACTACCTTTAGTTTTAATTATAGGATCATCAACTCTAAAATATAATACCGCTCCAGGTAAAGCTTGCTTTTTTAATATATATTCAGAATTTTTTAATAAAGCATCTAAATAAACTAATAACTGCATTTGAAGTCCATAATAAAATTCAGTTAAATCAAAATGCTTATTTCCTGTTTTATAATCTACTATTCTCAAATAAGTATTCCCATCTAAATCTAGAGTATCTATTCTATCAATTCTTCCTTTTAAATAAACTTTTTCATCAGATGGTAAATTTAATACTATAGCTTCTCCTTCATTATAACTTCCAAAAGAAAATTCATTATTAAATACCTCAAATTCTCCTCTTCTCATCTGCTCAGATATAATTGATACTGATTTTGATATAACTCTTTTAAACCTTTTTGAAAAATATTTATATTTATTAGTACTATTTAATATTGAACCACTATCTTCTTTTAACTTAATATCAATTAATTCAGATACAATCTTTTTACACTTTTGAATATCAAGATCAGACCAATCAATGCCTTCTTTTTTTACAGTATTTGTGAATGAATCTAAAATGTCATGTACAAACGAGCCTAAATCAGGAGGAGTAAATTCATACACTTTACGATTTTTAGCCTTTAGACCATATTGAATAAAATATGAAAATGGACATTCTGCATATTTTTCTAGTCTAGATACACTAAATGATAATTTTCCAAAATCATTTTTATAAAGAGAAAGTAATTTTTTCCTAGATACTTTTTCTCCTGTATTAGAATATTTAAATCCCTTAAATGTATTTTCTATTTTCCACTTAAAATCTTCATTTTCCTTAAACCAATTATATACTTCTGCCCAATACTCCTCATCTATTTCTTCATTTTCCAATTCTCTTCTAAGTGCAAATATTAATTCATTAAAAGTAGGTATTGGTGAAATAACTTTATTTAAATGATCTTTTCTTTTACTCAAATTATATAAAGAACTTTCTTCAATCAAATTAGGTAATATCTTTTTTATCCTAGATATTATTATCGAGGGTCTTAATGACTTACCTTCAAAATCTGCCATAGGATATGATAACATTAAATATTCACTAGCTATAGTTAATGCTGTATATACTACAAATTGTTCTTCAAAAGCCTTACTTCTACCATCAGCAGCTAATAACACCCCAAGTTCTTTAAGTTCAATTCTATCTCTATCAGATAAAATTCCTTCATCCTTATGTGCTGCTGGCAATACTCCATCATTAATTCCAACTATATATAATGCCTTAACTTCTCTACCTTTTATTCTAGCTATATCTCCAACATTAACCTGATCTAAAGCTACTGGAATAACACCTATTTCCTCATTTTCAAAACCTGAATTCAATATCTTAAAAAACTCAAATGTATCTACTATATCAGATCCCATAACTTCTACAGCTTGATCTAACATATCTATTACAATAGATTCTACTTGTTTATATTCTTTTACCTTATCTTCAAGCTTTAACTCTTCAAATCTAGTAATCCATTCATCTATTCTTTCAAAAGCTTTAATCTTTAATAAAAATTCATATAATGCTTTACATACTTCTCCAACATTATGTTTACCTTCTATAGATTTGTGAAATTGCAAAAGAGAATTTTTTACTTCTTCCATTACATCGAATATACTAAGTTCTTCTTCTGTTGCTTCATTTTTTATGCTTATATCTTTAAGTTTTTTAATCTCTTCTTTATTCCATTTATAGCCCTTTATCCCGTGCTCTAATACAAAATTTTCTAACCTGTCAATATCATAAGTACCAAATCCTGTTAATCCACTTTTTAAATATTTAAATACACTTTCATATGACCAATTTTTTAATAAAATCTCAAATGCAGAAGTTATTAAAACAATTAATGGATTATTCAATAACTTTATTTTTTTATCCATAAAAAATGGTATTTCATAATCTTTGAAAATAACAGAAATTATTTTATTATAATCTTCTATATTTCTACAAACCACAGATATGTGTCTAAATCTATAATTTTTATCTCTAACTAATCTAATTATATCTTGAGCCACTCTCTCAATTTCATCATAAGTATTATTTGCTTTATATAACTTTATATCCTTATTTTTTCCTTTATAAGATTTAAAAGGATAAGTTATACAGTATTTTTCTATATGAGCAAGCTCTTCACTATTTTTAAATCTATATGGCAATTTAGAATTTAAATTAATAGGATTTAAATACCCAATATTATTCTCTTCCATTAATTTTAAAATTCTATTTTCTGTACTTTCAATACTACTAAATACATTAGTTATATCTTCAACATCACTATTTGAAGTTTTATCCATACAAAGAGTTATGTTAACTACAGATGATTTAGAAAGAATTCTTATAATTTCTAACTGTTGAGGAGTAAATGTAGTAAATTCATCTATCCAAATTTCACTACCTGCATAAATATTATTAACTAATAGTTTTTTTGCTAATAAAGTAAGCTCATCATCAGTATCTATATACGAATTATGCATTTTTACATTAAATTCTTCATATATTAAAGATAACTCTTTTATCTTTTCTATTAATTCATTATCATCTATCTTGTCTATTAACTCTCTTAAAGATTCTATATTAATATTATATTTTTTAAACTCTGTAATTAATTCAGAAATTATTTTATTAAATCCTTGTTCTTTTGACATTTTCCTAAAGTAAATTAAATCATCCAATTTCTCATTTAATACCTTATTAATTAGCATGTGCTTACCAGTATCTTTTATAATCTGTCTTACTCGTCCGCCACATTCTTCAAATACTTTTTGGCACATGCTTTTAAAGCTTAATACCTGAGTATTTAAAAATGCTCTTTCTCCAATATTCTTTAAAACTTTATTTTCAGTAGTAAAAGTATATTGTTCAGGTACTAATAAAATTATATTGCTCTCTTCATGTGAATCGATTAACTTCTTTATTTGATTTATACAAAATAAGCTCTTTCCACTTCCTGCTCTTCCATAAATAAATCTTATACTCATAATTACTCCTATATTTTTTATTTAATAATCTAAAAAGATTTTTCTTTCTTTAGAATACCCATAATTATTATATCAGTATACTTTCCATCTATATAATATTTAGTTTTCTTAATTTTTTCCTTAATAAATCCGCATTTTTTATAACATCTTATAGCTCTTAAGTTGTCTGCCACAACTTCTATTTGTATTCTTTTGACATCTAAATCCTCAAATAAATATTTCATTAATGTTTTTATAGAATCTTGTCCATATCCTCTATTCCAGTATTTTTTTCCTATAGTAATACCTATTGAATAAACATTTTTACTATAAGCACTTTGTTTATAAGTCATAAATCCAACTAGAACATTCTTTTTGTTAATTATACTTAATGCTTTTCTCTTATATATGCTCAAATTACTAGAACTTTTTTCAATTTCAATGTTTTCATGCATTTCAAGCATTTTATCATTATATTTTTTTACCTCATAATCATTAGCTAATTCATATAAGCGTTTAATATCACTAATTTTGATTAATCTCAGATAAACCTTTTCTCCTTTAAGCATAATTCACCTTTTTAAGAACTATTTATATTATTATTATACTATTTAAAAGAAGATTGCTACATCATATCTACAAATAGTACTATATTAATAAAAAATTATAACTAAATAAAACCAAAGTGGCTGTTCCATGCTTTTTAGTTGAAAGTGGATAGTTGAAAAGCTTAGAGTTTTAGTTGAAAATCCTAAAGATTTTCTAAAAATATATATTTAAAAATTCTATAATTTTCTGTACACAAAAAAACACCTAGTATTTTTACTAGGTGTTTTGGCGGAGAATCCGGGATTTGAACCCGGGCGCCAGTTGCCCGACCTACGCCCTTAGCAGGGGCGCCTCTTCAGCCACTTGAGTAATTCTCCATATGCCTTCTAACTTAATTTTTATCAAAATTAATGGCGGAGAGATAGGGATTCGAACCCTAGGTACGCTCACACGCACGCCGGTTTTCAAGACCGGTGCCTTAAACCAACTCGACCATCTCTCCATAACTTACGAAATTCATTATAACAATTAAACTTTAATATGTCAATATGCTTTTTGAAATTTAATCATATATTTTACAATTATTTATAATAAATATATTTTATACGTCTTTAATAATGACACAACTAAATTAATCTTTAAACAAAATATAACCTAAGTTATCTATATATTGTTTAAAAATATAAATTCCTCTAAAAAATAAAAAAACATCTAGTATTTTACTAGATGTTTTGGCGGAGAATCCGGGATTTGAACCCGGGCGCCAGTTGCCCGACCTACGCCCTTAGCAGGGGCGCCTCTTCAGCCACTTGAGTAATTCTCCATGTGCCTTCTAAATAATTCTTTATAAAAAAAAATGGCGGAGAGATAGGGATTCGAACCCTAGGTACGCTCACACGCACGCCGGTTTTCAAGACCGGTGCCTTAAACCAACTCGACCATCTCTCCGTGACTACATGAGTTATTATATCAACATATATATACTATGTCAATACAATTTATAAAAAATTTTAATTTTTTTCATAAATCATAATCTACAAATTTAAAACTATACTTAAATGATTAATTTTACTGATTAATATCAATTCATTAAATATAAAAATATTATAAATAATAGTCCACACTAACTTAATAAGCTAATATAGACTATTATTATTTATAAATTAATTAGTTTATGGCATCTACATTCATAAATCTTCTTATTGCTTCTGGAATTTCAACTGTTCCATCTTCTTTTTGGTAATTTTCTAATATTGCTGCTACTGTTCTACCAATTGCAACACCTGAACCATTTAAAGTATGAACAAATTTAGGTTTATCTTTTGGTGTTTCTCTATATTTTATGTTAGCTCTTCTAGCTTGGAAATCTTCAAAGTTAGAACAACTTGAAATTTCTACATATCTATTATAACTTGGCATCCAAACTTCGATATCATATTTTAAAGCTGCAGTGAATCCTAAATCACCTTTACATATTCTAACTATTCTATAAGGTAATCCTAATCCTTGTAATACTGATTCTGCATCTTTTACTAACTTATCTAACTCTGCATAAGATTCTTCTGGTTTACAGAACTTAACTAATTCTACTTTGTTAAATTGATGTTGTCTTACAAGACCTCTAGTATCTCTACCTGCTGAACCTGCTTCTGCTCTAAAGCAGGCTGAATAAGCTGCATGTTTTATTGGTAATATATCACCACTTAAAACTTCATTTCTATACATATTAGTAACAGGAACTTCTGCAGTTGGTATTAAGAAATATCCATTATTTTCTACTTTAAACGCATCTTCTTCAAACTTAGGTAATTGACCTGTTCCTGTCATACTATCTCTATTAACCATATAAGGTGGTAATACTTCTGTATATCCATTTTCAATCGTATGCTTATCTAAGAAATAATTTATTACAGCTCTTTCTAATCTAGCTCCTAAACCTTTATATACTGTAAATCTAGAACCAGCTACTTTTCCACCTCTCTCAAAATCTAAAATATTAAGATCAGTTCCTAAATCCCAGTGGGCTTTTGGTTCAAAATCAAATTTAGCAGGTTCACCCCATTTTTTAATTTCAACATTATCTTCATCAGTTTCTCCATCTGGAACTTCCGGATTTGGAATATTAGGGATTCTAAGCATTATATATTCTATTTTTTCATCTATTTCATTTACTCTAACATCAAAATTTTTAATTTCTTCTCCTAGTTTCCTCATATCATTCATTATTTCAGTAACATCTTCGCCAGCTTTTTTTAATTTAGGAATTTCAGATGAAACTTGATTTCTTTTGCTCTTTAAACTTTCAACTTCAACTAATATTTTTCTTCTTTCTTCATCCAATGTTACAACTTCATCTATAACTGCTACGTCAAAATCTTCTCCTCTATTTGATAATGCTTTTTTTATCTCTTCTGGATTATTTCTAATTCTTTTTAAATCTAACATTATTATTCTCTCCTTTTAATTTTTTCTATAAAAAAAGAGCCTTTCTCCCCTATAAAAGGGACGAAAAACTCCGCGTTGCCACCCTAATTAATAACATAAAATGTTATTCACTCTTAAAATTTAACGATATTACCGTACTGCTTAATTCACAGTCCCTCAAAGGTGGATTCATAATACATAAATATTAGTTTACACCAACCACTAACTCTCTAAAAATCATAATATTACTACTAGCCTTATCTAAGGTTTGCATATTAACTTGTATTAAATATATTATATTAAAAAACTTATATTTGTCAATATATTATCAAATTTTTATCTATTATTATCAATTTTTTTAGTACATATAATATCTATTCCTGTATTCATTATATTTTTACATATTATATCACCAATATTTATAGGTGCACTAACATAAATTCTGCTAAGAACTTTAGAAAATTCCCTCCATAATTCCTTTTCTATAGGATTATTACTTTTTACAGAAACAACTTTATGATTGGGATCTCCTTTTACTCTAACTAAACTAGTAAAAATATCCTTACTGCTCATAAATACATCTCCTAAATTCTATATTTCATTAAATTCCTTAATTCTACTAGCTACTATATTAGAATGTTTAGAATCTTCAACTATCTCTAAAATATTTTTATCCATTTCTCTTGCTAATATTTTTATTATTTTTATATCACAATAAGCACCATTGCAATTTCCTCTACCAATTCCAGTACGTCTTTTTACGCCTTCAACAGTACGAGCTCCTAATGGTCTTCTGATACTATCAATTATTTCTCCTTCTGATATATTATTACATACACAAACTATATCTCCATATCTTTTATCTAAAGAGATAACTTCATTTCTTTCTTCTTTTGATAAGTCTTTAAATCTATATACTTCTCTTCTTTTATCTACATAATCCTTTTTTCTAATAATATTTAAGCTATGTTTTAAAGTATTTTTTATCTTAAGTGCAATAGCTGGTGCTATAGTAATTTTACCGTAATGAGTACCAGTAATTTTTATATAACCATTATCTAATTTACTATCATCAATTATTATTATATCTTTGTTATAAACTTCTGCAAACATATTGCTTACAAAATCCTTTTTAGCTTCTGGAAATATACTTGTAGACATTTCAATACCTTCCTCTAAAGATAAAATATGATCACTCTTTATACCTATTAAATTTCCATTCTGTAATTTAGGATTATTTATAACAAAAGTGGTATCATCTATCTCATCTATAAGTATAGTTTTTAATTTATTTTCTGATTTATTCTCAAACATTATATAATTCATATTTTTATAATCATAGTCTTCTTCAACATGATTAAAAGATATTTCATCAGGTATTGTATTAACTACAACCTTACAAGTAAATTTATTTTTATTTGTAGTTACTTTAAATCCACTAACAAGGTTTTGAATATCTATTACCTCTTCCTCTAATTTAAAGTTTACTCCATTATCAGCTGCAACTTCTGCATAAGATATTGCTAAATCATATGGAGAAATAACTGCTACATTTTCAGAATAAAGAGCTTTATTTACATCTATATTTAAATTGGGTTCAATTTTATTAAGTATGTCTTTATCATTTTCTATTAAATGAACTCCCTCTATATTTCTTTCTTTAGCTCTATTATACATAATGTCTAATTTATAATCTTGACTATTATTTGATGCAATCCTTAATGCTCCTGTTTTTTTATATGATACATTAAATTTCTTACAATGCTCTTCAATAAGCGTTCTGCCTATATTCTCAAGTCTTGCCATCATACTATTAGAAGTTTCTGAACCATCATAAATAACAGCTGTATTTATGAAGGATATATCATCAGCTACATCATAATCTTTTTCAATTAAAGCTATGTTAATATTATATTTTGATAATTGATAAGCTACAGCGCATCCTACTATACCTCCGCCTAAAATAAGTACATCATAATCCATATAAACTTTCCTCCTAATCAGATACTATAAAACCTTTTTCTTTTAATTCATCTATAATGCAATTAATATCTTCTTGAGTATCTGCTGATATAGTATGAATATGTACACCCTTAGTTAATACTGATAATAATCTACCTTCTTGTTGTTTATATTTTTCTAAAAATTTATTTAATTCATTATAATTTTTAATCATCAACATTCCTTTTATTTCTCCATATAAAGGGTGCTCAACTATAACATCTTCAATAGTACCACCATACTTAATAATTATACTCATTTCATTAATTAATTCTTCTTCTTTATGATTAACAGCTATTATAGCTTTTACTTTCTTTAATTCTTTATTAATAATATACCCATCTGGTGTTGCCATTATATTATTACCCTTAGCTCTAAGAATAGCTATATCTTTAACAATTATTTGTCTTGTTACACCATAACTATCAGCTATTTCTATTCCTTTTAATGGCTTTTCATTTTCAATTAAACTTTTTAATATACTTTGTCTTCGTTCTGTAGAATTCATAAAATTTTACCCTCCATAGCTTAATAATTATATGATTTTAATTATCTCTTATTAAAATTAGTTACGATTATCACATATATTTAATATACTTAAATATATATTTTTTTCAATTAATTCTAAATTATTATGATGATTTTCTATACAATATAATACTTCATTATCATCAAACTTTATATTTTCTAATAATTTTTTACCGATTTTAGGATGATCATAATATTTAGTCACTCTACTATATTTATTATACTTTAAAAATGAACCTTTCGTAACTTTATTTAATATTACTACTATTCCTTTTTCAATTATATTTAATGAAATTTCTATTTTTCCGATATCATGTAATAATGCACATTTAGCCATTTTATACTCATCTAAATCATTATAATCCCTTACCAGTATAATAGCTTCTTTACATACTCTAAGAGAATGCATTCTGTCTGGTTTTTTTAATTTCATAAATAATTCTTTTTCTTTTTTACTTAAATATTTATCTATGAAATTAATATTATCATCTTCAAAATATGAAAGAATTCCTAACATAAATTGTTTTATTCTATATAACATTTTTGTTTCTCCTAATAAAAAGTTAACTACTTTTAATTATAACAAAAAAAGCTATGAATTTAATTCATAGCTTTTAAATAAATGGTGGAGATAAAGAGATTCGAACTCTTGACCCCCTGCGTGCAAGGCAGGTGCTCTCCCAACTGAGCTATACCCCCATAATGGTGGACCTTCAGGGACTCGAACCCCGGACCTACCGGTTATGAGCCGGTTGCTCTAACCAACTGAGCTAAAGATCCTTTACCTGGCAACGTCCTAATCTCCCACACAGTCTCCCATGCAGTACCTTCGGCGCTATAGATCTTAACTATCCTGTTCGGAATGGATAGGAGTGTTACTTCTATGCCATCATCACCAGATCATTTTGAAAGAATGTTCTTTCAAAATTGCACATAATTTGTATACAATATTTATTGGTCAAGCCCTCGACCTATTAGTATCAGTCAGCTAAATATGTTACCACACTTACACCTCTGACCTATCAACCTTGTAGTCTTCAAGGGGTCTTACTAGCTTACGCTATGGGAAATCTCATCTTGAAGGAGGCTTCACGCTTAGATGCTTTCAGCGTTTATCCCGTCCCGACTTAGCTACCCAGCTATGCTTCTGGCGAAACAACTGGTACACCATAGGTCGGTCCATCCCGGTCCTCTCGTACTAAGGACAGCTCTTCTCAAATTTCCTGCGCCCGCGACGGATAGGGACCGAACTGTCTCACGACGTTCTGAACCCAGCTCGCGTGCCGCTTTAATGGGCGAACAGCCCAACCCTTGGGACCTACTTCAGCCCCAGGATGCGACGAGCCGACATCGAGGTGCCAAACCTCCCCGTCGATGTGAACTCTTGGGGGAGATCAGCCTGTTATCCCCGAGGTAGCTTTTATCCGTTGAGCGATGGCCCTCCCACGAGGTACCACCGGATCACTAAGCCCGACTTTCGTCCCTGCTCGACTTGTAGGTCTCGCAGTCAGGCTCCCTTCTGCCTTTGCACTCTACGAACGATTTCCGACCGTTCTGAGGGAACCTTTGGGCGCCTCCGTTACTTTTTAGGAGGCGACCGCCCCAGTCAAACTGCCCACCTAACAATGTCCTGTCACCAGATTCATGGCATCCAGTTAGAATTCCAGTACTATCAGGGTGGTATCCCAAGGATGACTCCATCAAAGCTGACGCTCTGATTTCCTAGTCTCCCACCTATCCTGTACAGACAATACCGAAATTCAATGCTAAGCTACAGTAAAGCTCTACGGGGTCTTTCCGTCCAATCGCGGGTAGCGAGCATCTTCACTCGCACTACAACTTCGCCGGATTTGCAGTTGAGACAGTGCACAAGTCATTACGCCATTCGTGCGGGTCAGAACTTACCTGACAAGGAATTTCGCTACCTTAGGACCGTTATAGTTACGGCCGCCGTTTACTGGGGCTTAAGTTCACACCTTCGCTTACGCTAAGTGTTCCCCTTAACCTTCCAGCACCGGGCAGGCGTCAGCCCCTATACATCAGCTTTCGCTTTAGCAGAGACCTGTGTTTTTGTTAAACAGTTGCTTGTGCCTATTCTCTGCGGCCTGCTCTCGCAGGCACCCCTTCTCCCGAAGTTACGGGGTCAATTTGCCTAGTTCCTTAACTGCAATTCTTCCGCCGGCCTTAGGATTCTCTCCTCACCTACCTGTGTCGGTTTGCGGTACGGGCACTACTTCTCTTTCTAGATGCTTTTCTTGGAAGCATGGAATCAGATACTTCGGTTCCGTAGAACCTTCCCCATCACGCCTCAGGATTGTTAGAACGGATTTGCCTATTCTAACTCCCTAAACGCTTAGACTAGCATCCAATAGCTAGCACATCCTATCCTTCTCCGTCACACCATCGATAATAACGATAATAGTGGTATCGGAATATCAACCGATTGTCCATCGCCTACGCCTTTCGGCCTCAGCTTAGGTCCCGACTAACCCTCAGCGGACGAACCTTCCTGAGGAAACCTTAGGTATTCGGCCTGTAGGATTCTCACCTACATCTCGCTACTAATGCCAACATTCTCACTCGTAATCAGTCCACCGCTCCTTACGGTACGACTTCAGCCCGATTACGACGCTCCTCTACCGCTCACACAAAGTGTGAACCCGTAGCTTCGGTGGTAAGTTTGAGCCCCGGACATTTTCGGCGCAGGATCTCTTGACTAGTGAGCTATTACGCACTCTTTTAATGAGTGGCTGCTTCTAAGCCAACATCCTAGTTGTCTTAGAAATCCCACATCCTTTTCCACTTAACTTACACTTTGGGACCTTAGCTGACGATCTGGGCTGTTTCCCTTTTGACTACGGAACTTATCTTTCGCAGTCTGACTGCCGGACTGATAGTATCTGGTATTCGGAGTTTGATAAGGTTCGGTAAGCGCTATGCCCCCTAGCCCATTCAGTGCTCTACCCCCAGTACTCACATTTTCCGACGCTAGCCCTAAAGCTATTTCGAGGAGAACCAGCTATATCCGAGTTCGATTGGAATTTCTCCGCTATCCACAGCTCATCCCATGCTTTTTCAACAGCAACGTGGTTCGGTCCTCCACGAGGTTTTACCCTCGCTTCAACCTGGCCATGGATAGGTCACCCGGTTTCGGGTCTACAGCATGCAACTAGTCGCCCTATTAAGACTCGGTTTCCCTTCGGCTCCGTACCTTAAGTACTTAACCTTGCTACATACCGTAACTCGTTGGCTCGTTCTACAAAAAGCACATCATCACACACATAAGGTGCTTTGATCGGTTGTAGGCACATGGTTTCAGGTTCTATTTCACTCCCCTCCCGGGGTTCTTTTCACCTTTCCCTCACGGTACTGCTTCACTATCGGTCATCAGGTAGTATTTAGCCTTGGGAGGTGGTCCTCCCTGCTTCCCACAAGGTTTCACGTGTCTCGTGGTACTCTGGATCAGAACTTGATTGTTATAACTTTTACTTACAGGACTATTACCTCCTACGGTCCAACTTTCCAGTTGTGTTCGGTTAATTATAACTTCTCGTTAATGTTCTGTCCGCAACCCCAAAGATAAATCTTTGGTTTGGGCTCTTTCCCTTTCGCTCGCCGCTACTAAGAAAATCGATTTTTCTTTCTCTTCCTCCAGGTACTTAGATGTTTCAGTTCCCTGGGTTTACCTTCATAAAGCTATGTATTCACTTTACGATACATGGGGTTTCCCATGTGAGTTTCCTCATTCGGACATCTCCGGATCTCTGGCTATGTGCGCCTACCCGAAGCTTATCGCAGCTTATCACGTCCTTCATCGGCTCCTGATGCCAAGGCATTCACCATGCGCCCTTTGTAGCTTGACCTATTTATCTAATTTTAACAATTAATGAATAGTTCTTGTAAATACAAAGAATAATTCTTGGCTTGTTGTATTATATACAATTTATTATGTGCAATTTTCAAAGAACATTTTGAAAGACTTAGTCTTTCAAAATTGAACAGAAATCATTAAATAAACCTTCTTATATTAAGTAAGCATTCATTTTAATTACTAGTTAAACGTCTTGTTAACTAGATTTCTCCATAGAAAGGAGGTGATCCAGCCGCAGGTTCTCCTACGGCTACCTTGTTACGACTTCACCCCAATCGCTGACCCTACCTTAGGTCGCTGCCTCCCTTACGGGTTAGCTTACGAACTTTGGGTATTGCCAACTCTCATGGTGTGACGGGCGGTGTGTACAAGGCCCGGGAACGTATTCACCGCGACATTCTGATTCGCGATTACTAGCAACTCCAGCTTCATGTAGGCGAGTTTCAGCCTACAATCCGAACTGAGACTGGTTTTAAAGTTTAGCTCCACCTCACGGTATTGCGTCTCTCTGTACCAGCCATTGTAGCACGTGTGTAGCCCTAGACATAAGGGGCATGATGATTTGACGTCATCCCCACCTTCCTCCGCGTTAACCACGGCAGTCTCGCTAGAGTGCTCAACTAAATGGTAGCAACTAACAATAAGGGTTGCGCTCGTTGCGGGACTTAACCCAACATCTCACGACACGAGCTGACGACAACCATGCACCACCTGTCTTCCTGTCGCCGAAGCGACTTCCTCGATTAAGAGTAATTCAGGAGATGTCAAGTCTAGGTAAGGTTCTTCGCGTTGCTTCGAATTAAACCACATGCTCCGCTGCTTGTGCGGGCCCCCGTCAATTCCTTTGAGTTTTAATCTTGCGACCGTACTCCCCAGGCGGAATACTTAATGCGTTAGCGGCGGCACAGAAGCCATGACAGCTCCTACACCTAGTATTCATCGTTTACGGCGTAGACTACCAGGGTATCTAATCCTGTTCGCTCCCCACGCTTTCGAGCCTCAGTGTCAGTTACAGTCCAGAAAGCCGCCTTCGCCACTGGTGTTCTTCCTAATATCTACGCATTTCACCGCTACACTAGGAATTCCGCTTTCCTCTCCTGCACTCTAGATATCCAGTTTGGAATGCAGCACTCAGGTTAAGCCCGAGTATTTCACATCCCACTTAAATATCCACCTACGCTCCCTTTACGCCCAGTAAATCCGGACAACGCTTGCCACCTACGTATTACCGCGGCTGCTGGCACGTAGTTAGCCGTGGCTTCCTCCTTGGGTACCGTCATTATCGTCCCCAAAGACAGAGTTTTACAATCCGAAGACCGTCATCACTCACGCGGCGTTGCTGCATCAGGGTTTCCCCCATTGTGCAATATTCCCCACTGCTGCCTCCCGTAGGAGTCTGGGCCGTGTCTCAGTCCCAATGTGGCCGATCACCCTCTCAGGTCGGCTACGCATCGTCGCCTTGGTAAGCCATTACCTTACCAACTAGCTAATGCGACGCGGGCCCATCTCATAGCGGATTACTCCTTTTATTGCTGTTTCATGCGAAACTACAATCTTATGAGGTATTAATCTTCCTTTCGGAAGGCTATCCCTCTCTATGAGGCAGGTTGCCCACGTGTTACTCACCCGTCCGCCGCTAATCCACTCCCGAAGGAGCTTCATCGCTCGACTTGCATGTGTTAGGCACGCCGCCAGCGTTCGTCCTGAGCCAGGATCAAACTCTCAATAAAAAGTTTAATCTTGACTTACTTTAATAAAGAATTGCTGGTTTATTTTAATGTTTCTTCTGTTCAATTTTCAAAGACCAATTTTTCATTGTTGACCTTTTTGTCAACTTTCGTTTTATCTTGTCGCCCTCAAGCGACTTCTTAAGTATATCATTTAAATTCTTTCTTGTCAACAAGTTTTTTTAAGTTGAAATTTAATTTCTAAAACTTAATTTTTAAACTTGTTTGCCGCATCTCTCAGCGACGTATTTTATCTTATCATATCTAATATACTGTTCTAGTTATAAATATATCAGAAAAATAGAATTATATTAATAATTCTATCTTTTTCTTTAATTTTATAACTATTTCTTATACGGACACGCCTGGATAATATTACTTTATTTTATCTACTTCATTCATATATAACAACACTATAATTACAATTTTTATTTATAAAAAACAAAAAAACCATGTGAAAATAACTAAATTTACACATGATTTTTTATTAATAATAAATTTACTATCTATTATATGTTCGTATCATTATTACTATCTTCTTCTGCTCTTTCTAATAATTCATCTAAGCTATTATCTTCATTTACTAAATTATTTTCATTAGATTCAATTTCATTTTCATCTAAATCTTCATCATCACTATTTAATATTTTAGCTATAGCAACTATTTTTTCTTTTTCATTAGTCCTCATTAAAGTAACACCCATAGCAGCTCTACTTGTTGTTGATACATCTGATACATTTATTCTTATAGCTACGCCATTGGTATTTATAAGCATTAGTTCATCATCAACCTTACAAATTGTAGCTCCAACTAATTTTCCTGTTTTTTCACTAATCTTATAAGTTATAAGACCAACGCCACCTCTATGTTGAATCTTATATTCACTTACAGGTGTTCTCTTACCAAATCCATTTTCACTAATAACTAACAATTCTTCTTCATCCACAGCAATATCCATGCATACAGCTACATCATCATTTTTTAGTTTTATAGCTTTAACTCCAGAAGCAGTTCTACCCATAGGTCTAACATCTTTTTCATTAAATCTTAATGCATAACCATTTTGAGTAACAATCATTATATTAGCATCACCATAAGTAATCTTAACTTTTAATAACTCATCATTTTCTCTTAAATTTAGAGCTATTAATCCATTTTTTCTTAGATTCTTAAATTCATTTAAGTGAGTCTTTTTAACAATTCCTTGCTTTGTTCCCATAAATAAATATCCGTCTCTACGTTTATCCGTTATTGTTAATACTGTTTGTATTTTTTCATTTGGTTCAATAGCTATTAAATTAATTATATTAGTTCCTTTTGCTTGTCTTCCAGCATCAGGTATTTCATATCCTCTTAATTTATATACTCTTCCTCTATTAGTAAAGAATAATACATCTGAATGAGTAGAAGTTACCATTACATGATCTACAAAGTCATCTTCTTTAGTTGACATTGCTTGTATTCCTCTACCCCCTCTTCTTTGGGCTGAATATGCATCTGCTGAGATTCTCTTTATATATCCAGACTTAGTTAAAGTTATAACTACTTCTTGTTCTTGGATAAGATCTTCTATATTTATTTCATTCATATCTTGTTCAATAGAAGTTCTTCTTTCATCTCCATATTTATTCTTTATTTCTAAAAGTTCTTCTTTTATAACTCCTAGTAATTTTTCTTCACTTGCTAATATAGATCTTAAATACTCCATTTGTTTTAATAGTTCACTATATTCAGCTTCAATTTTATCTCTTTCCAAACCTGTTAATCTTCTTAATCTCATTTCTAAAATTGCTTGAGATTGTTTTTCTGAAAGATTGAACTCTTCTATTAAAGTATTCTTAGCAATTTCACTTGTAGCTGAATGTCTTATTATACTTATTACTCTATCTATATTATCTAAGGCTATCCTTAATCCTTCTAATATATGAGCTCTTGCTTCTGCTTTATTTAATTCAAAAGTAGTCCTTCTAGTTATAACTTCTTTTTGGAAGTTTATATAATGTACTAATACTTCTTTTAAGTTTAATACCTTTGTTTCATTATTAACTAAAGCCAACATAATAACTCCAAAACTATCTTGAAGTTTTGTATGTTTATATAATAAGTTTAATATTATATTTGGATTAGCATCCCTCTTTAATTCAATAACAATCCTCATACCTTCTCTATCAGATTCATCTCTTAAATCAGATATTCCAGTAATTTTTTTATCTTTTACTAAATCAGCTATATTTTCTATTAATTTAGCTTTATTGACTTGATACGGTATTTCAGTAATAACTATTTTATGTCTACCATTTTCTTCTTCAATATCTGATTTAGCTCTAACTACAATTTTACCTCTTCCAGTTTCATAAGCTGATCTAATTCCCGCATGACCCATTATAGTTGCTCCAGTTGGGAAATCAGGTCCTTTAATTTTAGTCATAAGTTCTAGTACGCTAGCTTCTGGATTATCTATAAGCATTATTGTACCATCTATTACTTCTCCTAAATTATGAGGAGGTATATTAGTAGCCATACCAACAGCTATTCCTGATGAACCATTAACTAAAAGATTTGGAAATCTAGATGGTAAAACTGATGGTTCTTCTTCTTCACCATCAAAGTTTGGCACAAAATTAACTGTATTTTTATTTATGTCTTTTAACATTTCAACAGCTATTTTATTCATTTTTGCTTCTGTATATCTCATTGCGGCTGCACCATCTCCGTCTACAGAACCAAAGTTTCCATGACCATCTACTAACATATATCTCATAGAGAAATCCTGAGCCATTCTAACTAATGCATCATAAACAGAACTATCTCCATGTGGGTGATATTTACCTAAAACATCCCCTACTATTCTTGCACATTTTCTATATCCTTTTTCAGGTGATAATCCTAAACCTTGCATAGAATATAATATTCTTCTATGAACTGGCTTTAAACCATCTCTTACATCTGGTAATGCACGACCTACTATGACACTCATAGCATAGTCTATATAGCATTTTTTCATTTCATTTTTTATATCTACAGGTATAATTTTTCCTTCATTAAATTCCATGTACTTCACCTCATATTAAGTACTAAATGTCTAAATTAACAACATTTTTAGCATTTTGCTCTATAAATTCTCTTCTAGGTTCAACTTTTTCTCCCATTAAGATAGTAAATATTTCATCAGCAGCCATTGCATCTTCAATATTAGCTTTTAATAAAATTCTCTTTCCAGGATCCATAGTTGTATCCCATAATTGAGTAGCATTCATTTCTCCTAAACCTTTGTATCTTTGAATATCTACAGAGTTATCTTTTCCACCCATATCCTGTAATACTGCTTCTAATTCAGCATCTGAATAAGCATATGATTCTTTCTTATTTTTACTTACTCTAAATAAAGGTGGTTGTGCAATATATACATGACCTTGCTCTACTAATTCTCTCATATATCTATAGAAAAATGTTAATAATAATGTTCTAATATGTGCACCATCAACATCGGCATCAGTCATAATTATTATTCTATTATATCTAATTTTTTCAATATCAAAATCTTTTCCTATTCCCGCTCCAAATGCAGTAACCATTGATCTTATAGTTTCCGAATTTAGTATTTTATCTAATCTTTGTTTTTCAACATTCATTATTTTACCTCTTAAAGGTAAAATAGCTTGGAATTTTCTATCTCTACCTTGTTTTGCAGATCCACCGGCGGAGTCACCTTCGACTATATATATTTCACATTCTCTAGGATCTTTTGATGAACAATCTGCCAATTTTCCAGGTAATGCTGTTCTCTCCAATACAGATTTTCTAGTTAATTCCCTAGCTTTCCTGGCTGCATCTCTCGCTCTAGCTGCCATTAAAGCTTTATCTATAATTATTTTACTAATAGCTGGATTTTCTTCTAAAAATGTTCCTATATACTCACTAACTATAGAATCAACTATTCCTTTAACTTCACTATTTCCTAATTTTGTTTTAGTTTGACCTTCAAATTGGGGATCCTCAATCTTAACAGATACTACTGCTGTAAGACCCTCTCTTATATCATCACCAGCAAAATTTTTATCATTTTCCTTTATAAATCCAAATCTTTTAGCATAATCATTAAATGCTCTAGTTAATGCGGTCTTAAATCCAATTAAATGAGTTCCACCTTCAATTGTGTCAATATTATTAGCAAAAGAAAATAAATTTTCTGTGAATCCATCGTTATATTGAAGCGCTAATTCAACTGTTACTTTGTCTTTTAATCCTTCTACATATATTGGTTCTGGATGTAGTGTTGTTTTATTTCTATTTAAGTAAGATACAAAAGATTTTATTCCACCTTCATAATGGTAATTATCTTTTTTATTATTTCTAGAATCAATTAACACTATATTAATTCCTTTATTTAAAAAAGCTAATTCCCTTAATCTTTGAGATAATATATCAAAGTCATATTCAAGTTCATCAAAAATTTCTGCATCAGGTTTAAAATATGTCGTTGTACCACTTTCTTCAGTGTCACCAACTTGTTCTAAGTCATAAAGTACTTTACCTTTACTATATTCCTGTTTCCATATATGTCCTTCTCTTTTTACTGTAACAACACATTTCTCTGAAAGTGCATTAACAACAGAGGCACCAACCCCATGTAAACCACCAGATACCTTGTATCCTCCGCCACCAAATTTTCCACCTGCATGAAGTATTGTCATTATTACTTCTACTGTTGATTTATGCATTTTAGGATGCATACCAACTGGCATTCCTCTTCCATCATCAGATACTGTAATAGAATTATCTTCATTGATCTCAACTTCTATATTTTTACAATAACCCGCTAAAGCTTCATCTATACTATTATCAACTATTTCATATACTAAGTGATGTAGTCCTCTAGAACTAGTACTACCTATGTACATTCCTGGTCTTTTTCTAACAGCTTCTAACCCTTCAAGTACTTGAATCTGATTTTCATCATATCTTTGATTATTTTGTTCCAAAACAGACTCCTCCTAAATTTTAAAAATATTTATAACTAAAATTTTAATTTATGAATTATATTCTATATCAGTTCTTTTAGTTAAAGTTCCCGATGATATAGGTGAAAGGTATATCTTACTCATCTTATTAACCTCAGCAATAACAAAAGATTTAGGTTTTTCTTTAGTAATTCTTTCTACGAATCCATCTTCTTCTGCTAATCTTAAAAATTGTATAGTATCTGAACTATACATAGTATTTTCTAAATCGAATATTCCAATAATATCTTTTATAGGAACTACAACATTTTCTCCTAAATGCAAAAACACTATATATTCCTCCTTTTAATCAACTATTTCTCCATTGCATACCTTAAATATTCTAGATTTATTATCTAAGTAATCTTCTAAATCATTTATACCGGTACAAGTAATTATTGTTTGTATATCATTAAGAGTGCTCAATACATATTTCTTTCTATTTATATCGAGTTCTGAAAGAACATCATCAAGTAATAAAATTGGATATTCTCCTGTAATTTTTTTGATAATCTTTAGCGAAGAAAATTTCATAGTTAAAACTGCAGTTCTTTGTTGACCCTGAGAACCAAATTTTTTTACGTCTATATTATTTATTAATACATTAAAATCGTCTCTATGAGGACCTACTGATGTTAATCCTTGTTCTCTGTCTCTTAATAAATTACTTTTTAATTTTTCTAAAAACGCATGTTTAAAATTATCTTTAAATTTTATTCCTGAATCATATTTAAAGATTATTTCTTCTTTTCCTGAAGTTATTTCATCGTGAATAAATTTTCCATAATTATTTATCTTATTTATATATTCTAACCTTTCTTTTACAATATAATCAGCATATTCTATTAATTGTAAATCATATATTTCTAGAATATCCTTATTAAAATCTCTTGATCTTAAAATTATATTTCTTTCATTCAATATTTTATTATATTGAACTAGATTAAAATAATATTTTTTATTTATTTGACATAACTCCATATCTAAAAATTTTCTTCTTACTCCAGGTGATTCTTTTATTATCTTTAAATCCTCTGGAGAAAACATAACTACGTTAAAAGTTCCAAAAAGTTCTCCTATTTTATTTATTTTTATAGAATTAACTTTTATAGCTTTTTTACCATCTCTTAAAATTTTTATATCGATTCTTTTATCTAATCTTTTTTTTCCTACAAGTAAACTTATATATGCCTCGTTCTGCTTCCAATTTATTAAATCCTTATCTCTTGATGTTCTATGGGATTTAGCAAATGCACAATAATATATTGACTCTAAAACATTAGTCTTTCCTTGAGCATTGTCACCGATAAACACATTAACACCTTCACTAAGATTTAACTCTAAATTATTATAATTTCTATAATTAGCTAACATTATCGTTTTTATATACATAAAATACACCTATAATTAATTATATCATAATAGAAAAGTTATCGCCTGTTTATTAAGAAAATTAAGAAACTCTATTAAACTATTTCATATTTTTCATTTTCAAATTCTACGATATCTCCAACTTTTAATTTTTTTCCTCTTTGAAGACATATATCTCCATTAACTTTTATTAAACCTTCTTGTATATAAATTTTAGCTTCTGATCCTAAAGAAGCTATTCCGCTCCATTTTAGAAATGCATCTAATTTTATAAATTCAGTACTAATTTCAATTTTATTCATTTTCTTGCATAAATATTAATAAATATTTACTTCCTCCTTATCTCATTTGTCTTACTGGTAAAACTAAATATTGTGAATTTTCTCCATCTTTTTCTTTTATAACACATGGACTTACCCCTGATGTCATTTCTAAAATCACTTCATCACTTTCCATATTTTTAAGAACATCTAATAAATATCTTGAATTAAATGCAATTTCTATTTCATCGCCTTGCAAATTTATTAAAACTTCTTCCCTAACTTTTCCCAATTGAGAATTTGAAGTTATTATTATCATTTCTTCTTTGATATCTAGATTAATTAAATTATTATTTCCGTCTTTAGCCATTAAAGATGCTCTTTCAATACCATTTTGAAATTCTTCTTTATTCACAGTAACTAATAATTTATGCTCTTGAGGTAGTAATGATTTATAATTTACAAATTTTCCATCTAATAATCTTGATATAATTTTAGTATTTTCTAAATTAAATAATATATGATTATTAGTGAAGGTTATATCAATATTTTTATCTTGATCTTCTAGAATTTTTGATACTTCAACTAAAGTTTTTCCTGGAATAACTACATCTAAATCAATATCATTATCTAAAAATTCACTTCTTATAGCTAATCTATATCCATCAAGTGCGACTAAATTTAAAGTTCTATCTTTAACTTCAAACAATATACCTTGTAAAATAGGTCTTGCTTCATCTTGTGCAATAGAAAAAGATGTTCCTTTAATCATATTTTTTAGAATACCTTCATTAACTTCTACTTTTAAATCTTCATTAATGTTAGGTAAAGATGGGAATTCATCAGCATTCATGCAAACAACATTGAAAACTGACTTTTCACAAGTTATTTGTATTACATCTTCTTTTATTGTTTCTATTTTTATATCAGAGTTTGGAAGTTTTCTAATAATCTCTCCAAATATTTTAGCATCAATAACTATTGAACCTGTTTCTAAAACATCTGCTTTAACTAATGTTTGTATACTAAGATCCATATCTGATCCTATTAATTTTAATCCATCATTAGTTGCATTTATATAAATGCCTTCTAATACTTTCATTGTTGATTTTCCTGTAATAGCTTTTTGAACTACAGAAATACCATCTAATAATTTATGTTTTTCACATATAAAGATCATAAAAAATCCTCCTTAATTATTCACATATATTTTTTTATTTTAATTAGAATAGATATATATATTATTTAATAGTAATAGTAGTAGGGACTGTTAATTTGTTGATAAGTACTTGAAACTTAGTAATATCAACAGAATTTTATGCAAAAAGATTGTGGATAAGTCAGTAAATAAAACCTCATCTTATCCACAGTTTTCAACAGAATATTATTAAAATATTGTTATCCACAAGTTATTCAATACTTATTATGTACATATGTTAATTAATTTTGAGTAACCTTCTTTGTAATGTCAGAAACAGTATGCTGTAAGTTCTCATCATTCTTTAGATTCTCAGATATTTTTTCATAAGCATGAATTACAGTAGTATGATCTCTACCACCAAATTCTTCTCCTATTTTGGGTAAAGACATGTCTGTTAGTTTTCGACTTAGATACATAGCTATTTGTCTTGGATAAGCTACATTTCTAGTTCTTCTTTGAGATTTTAAATCATCTATTTTTAGATTAAAGTAATTAGCGACGATTTCTTGAATTGAAGCTATAGTTACGTGTTTTCCTTGTTTTTTAGAAATTATATCTTTTAACGCTTCTGAAGCTAAATCAACAGTAACTTCTCTATTAGTTAAAGATGAATAAGCAATTATTCTTATTAATGCTCCTTCTAATTCTCTTATATTAGATTTTATTTTTGTAGCAATGTATCCCATAACTTCATTTGCCACTTTTAAATTTTCTACATCAGCTTTTTTCTTAAGAATTGCCATCCTAGTTTCAAAATCTGGAACTTGAATGTCCGCAATTAACCCCCATTCAAATCTAGATCTTAATCTATCTTCTAATGTTGGAATTTCTTTTGGTGGACGATCAGATGATAGGATTATTTGCTTATTTGCATCGTGTAGTTCATTGAATGTATGGAAAAATTCTTCTTGAGTACGTTCTTTTCCAGCTATAAATTGAATATCATCTATAAGTAAGACATCTACATTTCTATATTTTTTTCTAAATTCTTCGTTTTTGTCATCCTTTATAGCGTTTATTAGTTCGTTTGTAAACTTTTCAGAAGAAACATAAACGACTTTAGCTTTAGTATTATTTTGTAGAATATAGTGTCCTATTGCATGCATTAAATGCGTTTTGCCTAGTCCAACACCTCCATATATAAATAAAGGATTGTAGGCTTTAGCAGGAGCTTCAGCAACAGCTAATGAAGCAGCATGAGCAAATCTGTTACTATTACCTATAACAAATGAATCAAAAGTATATTTTGGATTTAAAGTTGAAGACATTTCATCATTTACAATTATATTTTTCTTAGAATTTTTATTTACGTTTTTGCTAATTTTATCAGAATCATTTAAATCCTCTTCATTATTAATGTCTGATTCTATTAAAAATTCAATTTCATATAATTTAGAACAAACAGCTTCTATAGAATTAGCTACTAGACTTTTATATCGTTTATCTAAAATATCTTTAGTAAAAGAATTTGGAACGCTTATTTTTATACTGTTATCAGATATAGAAATAGGTTCACAACTTTTAATCCAAGTGTTAAAACTGACTTCACTCATTTCACTTTTTACTATATTCAAGGTTTTTTCCCATAATTTATTTAGGTCAGCATCCATCTTTATCCTCCAAATATTATTTAAAAAAATTTTTTCATTGTATATATATAAATTATCAACAACATATTAACAATATAATAAACAATACATTTTAATTGTTGACTAAGAGAATAAACTTATACACATGTGGATAACTTATTTAGAAAAAAAATTAAACTATATACTTATCAACAGTTATAAAAAATATATATAAACAGCTATATAAATAGTATATAATTTGAATTATAGTGAAAAATATAAAATAATTTTAAAATATAAAATTAAAAGTAAACAAGTTATTCACAATCTTATCCACAGCTGTGGATAAAAAAATATTAAATTAAGTTATTCACAGTTATAGTAATTATAATAACATAAGTAAATAGGCAGATTCAATAAGTTATCCACAAAAAATATTATGTTTAATAAAATTTATCAACA